>JAOUHR010000033.1 GCA_029884515.1 Gemmatimonadota bacterium | reverse complement strand
CGTCATTCCGCCAGGTCACCACGGTGCCGGGCGCGATGCAGGCGGAGGCGGGACGGAACTCGAAGTCCACGATGTGGATGATCGGGGAGCCGCCCGCGGTGGAGTCGGCGGGCACCGTGCACTGGGCGCCCGCCGCAACGGTCCGCTCCGAGAAGCAGGCGGCGACGAGTCCGGAGCCGACGAGGGTCGCGCCGGCGACGAGGCTGACGATCCGGAGGTTCATTTGACCACCACCCGTCCCTTCATGAAGGGATGCGGCGTGCAGTGATAGGTGAAGGTACCGGGCGCGTTGAACGTGTAGCTCCAGCTGCGCCCGATCGGGATCATGCCGGACTGGAAGGAGCTGTCGTCAGCGGTCACGGTGTGTTCGAGCTGGTCCTCGTTCCGCCAGATGATGGTGGTCCCCGCCGCGACCTCGATGTCGGGTTGCGTGTACGAGAGCCGGTTGATCACGATCGTGCGCACGGGGCCCGTGACTTCGGCCGGAGCAGCCGCCGGCGTGGCGCGTTCGGTGCGCGCGCCGAACCAGCGTGACAGCGTGAGCGGCACGACGAACTCGAATCCGTATCGCACCTTGTCGGACCCGCGCGACGCCCCCTGGAGCGTCGACGTCACTGCATTCGATGCATAGAGCGAGAACGAATGCGGCGTCGTGGGGATGCCGAAGGCGAGGCCGGCGCTCCAGGCACCCTCCTGCCCCGCAGGCCTGTCCGTCAGCGTGACGTAGTCGCCCTGCACGGAGAGCCAGTGCCGCAGCCGCACCGTCGCGCCCCCACCCATGGCGAGCTGCATGCCGCTCGATCCCGTGTCGGGGTCGGTGAGCGCACGGGCAACGCCGAGGATCCCGAGCCGGCCCCACCGCCGCCCGAGCGACACCTCCGCGTCCACGCCCTCGGCGGAGAGGTTGTACGCGAGCTCGCCGCCCAGGTCCACGGCGGCACCCCGCTCCTGGGAGAGCGGGCGCCAGCGGCCGAAGAACTCCCACTCGTTGGGGAAGGCCGGCGTGAGGAGCGAGTTGGTCGAGTAGTTGAACCCGAGCATCGTCTGGCCCGGCAGGCCGAAGCCGAGCAGGAGCGTCGGATAGTTCGTGACCTTCCGCACGGGGGCCGGGCTCGCGTCGAACCGGTGCTGGAAGTTGAACTGCGCCCGTCCGACGGGGATCACCCAGTCACCCGATACGTTCGGCGGGTGCTCGAGGACCGACTGGGCGCGCACGCCGGAGACGGACGCCCCGGTCAGGAACACCAAGGCGACGAGGGCGCGGTGTGATGGATGCACAGGCAGTCTCCGTGGGTGGGGAGCCGGCGGGTCACCCCGCCGTCTCAAATACCCCACAAGGTACTTCACCTGTGACGTATTCAGATCTCGCCGCGCTTCGCCGCCTTCGAGATCCGCTCGCCCGCACGGAACGCCAGCGCCATGATCGTCATGGTCGGCTGCCCGCGTCCCGACGTGACCATGCTGCTCCCGTCACAGAGGAAGAGGTTCCTCACGTCGTGCGTGCGGTGGTCGCGGTCGATCACGCTCGTGCGCGGGTCGTTCCCCATGCGCGCGGTGCCGAGGAGGTGCGCCGTTCCGCGCTGCACCGTGGGCGGCGGGCCCCAGATGCGCGCCGCACCGGCGGCCTCCTGCAGCTCCCTCGAGCGATCCTGGAAGAATCGCATCGTGGCGAGGTCGTCCGGGTGGTCCTCATAGGTGATGCGCGCCGCCGGACGCCCGAAGTCGTCCTTGAGCGTCGGGTCGAGCGTGACGTTGTTGCTCGCCACCGCCAACGAGGTCGTGTGCCCGTACACCTGCATCGTGCGCGTGTACGCGTGGGCGAACCACTCCTTCCAGTCCTTGCCCCACCCGCGCATCCCGTCGGGCACGTTGAAGCTCGCCAACAACGGGAACCAGGCGCCGCCACGCGCGTCGAAGCCGCCGCCGCCGTAGAAGCCGCGCTTCGGGTCGCTGTCATAGAGATCGAAGATCACCCGCGACGCCTCGACGCTCTTGTGCTCGTTGAGCGGATGCTCGTACTCGCCCTGGGTGATGCCGGCGCCGTTGAACATCAGGTGCCGGCCCACCATGCCGGAGGAGTTCGCGAGACCGTTCGGGAAGCGCGACGTCTCCGACATCAGCAACAGGCGCGGCGTCTCCACGCCATTCGCCGCGAGGATCACGGCCTTCGCGCGCTGACGCTGCTCCCGCTTCTCGGCGTCGAAGTAGAGGACGCCCGTGGCCCTGCCCTTCGCATCGAGCTCCACCGCGCGCACGTTGCTGTGCGGACGAATCTCACAGCGCCCGGTGGCCTCGGCCACCGGGATCACCGTCGCCAGCGAGGAGCTCTTCGCATTGTACTCGCACCCGAACCCGATGCAGAAGCCGCAGTGTTGGCACGCCGGGCGCCCGCGGAACGGCTGCGAGGCGATGGCCAGGGGCGCGGACTGCGCGTGGTACCCCATCTTCGCCGCGGCACGCTCGAGCAGCACCCCGGATGACTTCACCGGGAGCGGCGGCATGGGAAAGGGCCGGGAGCGCCTGGCATCCGTCGGACCGGGCGCGCCGGAGACCCCGACCTCCCAGTCCACCTTCGTATAGTAGGGTTCGAGCTCCTCGTACGTGATCGGCCAGTCCGCGAGCGCCGCACCGGGGATGTCACCCAGGAGACTGTGTTCCTTGAAGTCCACCGGGCGCAGCCGCCAGAAGTTCGCCGTGAAGTGCACGCTGCTCCCGCCCACGCCCGAGGCGTACAGGAGGCCTCCGGCGCCGGGCTGGGCCACCTCGGTTTCCTTCTGCCGCCAGCTGAACGGCGTCTTGGAGATGAGATCGCCGTCGATCCAGATCGCCTTCTCGTCGTGCTTGAAGTCGTTGACCGTGCGGCGCGGGCCCTGCTCGAGCACCACCACGCTGTGGCCGCGCGTCGAGAGCTCCTTGGCGAGCACGCCACCGGCGGCACCCGAGCCCACGATCACGAAGTCCACCACGTCCGACGGCTGGTAACGCCGCGCCTCCTGTGGGGCCTGCATCAGTCGCGTCCCTTCGCCGCTTCGGCGTCGTAGTAGCCGAACGGGGCCGTGTGGCTCATCGCGTTCTCGAAGCCGATCAGCTTCCATCCCACCTCGTCGCGATTGCCGCCATACCTGGGGTCGGTGAACATCCCCATCATGGTCATGGCGCGCAGGCCGCCGAAGAAGGGCGTCTGCTCGATATCGGCCAGGATCGCATCCTGGTCGGCGGCCGGTAGCGAGGCGAACGGCGTCGCGGTCGCCCGTCGCGCCGTCGCCCGCGTGTCGAGGTCGGCGAGTCCGGCACGGAAGTCAGCGAGACCGTCCTTCGCGAAGTCGCCGAACGCATAATCGATGAAGTGGACGACCCCCGCCTCCGTCGCGCCGGGCGTCTCCGTGGTCGGCACGATGCGGGCGGCCACCGCCGTCACCGCGGCCGCCTCGGCGGCCGTCAGCACGTCGAAGCGCGCGGGAGCGACACCGGCGCGCACCGCCGCCGCGTGTGCCAGCGCCTCGCGCACGCCCGGCATCCCGGGGGCGAACGCACCGACGCCCGTCACGGCGAGTGCGGCGAGGAAGTCACGGCGGGACGATCGCACTGCGGTGCTCCGGGGCTCGAGTGACCCAAAGGTCCCGGCCGCGCGGACCAGTGTCAAGCGAAGGACGCCGGATCCGGCGCGCGCCCGCGCTGGCGCGGCGCGCCGGCCCATGTTCTTCTTCGCACGTGCCCACGCTCCGACCTGCTCGCCACGCGGACCTTCCGGAGCTGATCCGTCTGATCGACGCGTCGGTCCGGGGACTCAGTCGCGGCTTCTATTCGCCGGCACAGGTCGAGAGCGGCCTCCGATTCGTCTTCGGCCCCGACACGCAGCTGATCGCGGACGGCACCTACTTCGTCATCGAGGACGAGGGAACACTCGTCGCTGCGGGTGGGTGGAGCCACCGCCGCACGCTCTACGGGGGCGACCAGGCCAAGCAGGGTCCCGACCCGGATCTCGACCCCGCCGCGGAGCCCGCCCGCATCCGCGCCTTCTTCGTGCATCCGTCGCACGCACGGCGCGGCCTCGCACGGATGATCCACGACCGGTGCGTCGCCGACGCGCGGGCGCGAGGGTTCTCCGCGATCGAGCTCATGGCGACCCTGCCGGGCGAGCCGCTCTACCGCGCGCTCGGCTTCGAGGCGCTGGAGCGCGAGGCGCCGCGATTGCCGGACGGCGAGCGGCTGCCGATGGTGCGCATGCTGAAACGGCTTCCGCCGAGGTAGCACTCCGGCCCGCGCGACCACCGCCCGCCACCGCGCGCGGCGGCGTCAGCCTCCGTCGCCTACCACCGCGTCCCGAGCGAGTTCCGGAACTCGGCGGCGTCCGGGAACCGGTCCTGCGGCTCCTTGGCCATCCCTCTCGCGAGGACCTGCGCCACCCCCACCGGCACCTCGTCGCGCACCGAACTCGCCAGCGGCACCGTCTCGGTGAAGTGCGCGACCATCAGCCGCGCCCCCTTGTACTCGGCGAAGGGCGCGTGGCCGATCAGGATCTCATAGCCCAGCATCGCCAGCGAGTACACGTCGGCGCGCGTGTCCGCGGGGTCGTCGCCGATGAACTGCTCCGGCGCCATGTACGCCGGCGTCCCGACCGCGAAGCCGTGCTGCGTGAGGCGCCCCGAACTCATCGCCAGGCTCCGCCGGAACTCGCCCATCGAGATCCCCGAGCTGCGCCGCAGCCCCTCGATGCGCGCGTGCGCCACCCCGAAGTCGGCGAGCATCGCGTGGTCCGCCTGGAAGAGCACGTTCTCCGGCTTGAGGTCGCGGTGCACGACCCCTTCCTTGTGCGCGTGCCCGAGCGCGTCCGCCACCTCATAGAGCGTCCGCAGCGCCTCCTGCAGGGGGAGCGGCCCCGCATGCAACTTGTGCTTGAGTGATTCGCCGCGGATGAACGGCATCACGTACCAGAGCAGGTCGTCTACGTGCCCGGTGGCCAGCAGCGGGACGATGTGCGGATGCTGCAGCACCCCGAGCACCTGGATCTCGCGCTTGAAGCGCTCTGCCTCGATCGCGCCGACGAGCTCCGGAGGGAGGAGCTTGATCACCACCTTGCGCGGCAGGTGGGTGTCGGAGGCGAGGAAGAGGCGGCTCTGGCCGCCAGACCCCAGTTCCTGCTCGATCTGGTAGCCATTGCCGATCGCGGACTGCAGGCGGGCGATCAGGTCAGCGCTCATGGCACGTCGAAGCTACCGCTATTCCTTCCGGGCCGCCCGGCGTCTCCGTGGCGCGGGCGCTGGCGGGCTCGGCACTGGCGGATCCTCGCCCCTGAGCCACGCGCTCACCGCAGCCGCGTGCCCTTCGTGCGGGACGTCCCGCCACGCCTGCTCCACGCGCCCGTCCGCGCCCACCACGAAGGTCGAGCGCACCACGCCCATGTACTTGCGCCCCCAGAAGAGCTTCTCGTGCCAGACGTCGTATGCCTCGCACACCGCGTGGTCCGGGTCCGCGAGGAGCCTGTACGGCAAGGCGTGCTTCGCCCGGAACTTCGCATGCGTGCGCGCGGAGTCGGGCGAGACGCCGAACACCACCGCGTCCGCCGCCTCGATCCGGGGGAGCTCGTCGCGGAACTCGCAGACCTCCACCGTGCATCCCGTGGACGCGTCCTTGGGATAGAAGAAGAGCACCACGCGCCGGCCCGCGAGGTCCTTGAGCGACACCCACTCGCCGGTATCGTCCTGCAGCCGGAAGGCGGGCGCCCGCCGTCCCGGCTTCACAGCGCCTTCCGCGCGCGCGCGTGCTCGACGAAGTACCGGAACGTCTCCTCCGAGCTCTTCCGCGGCTGGTAGCCGAACTCCGCCTTGAGGCGCCGGTTGCTGAGCACGGGGCGATAGCGGAGGAAGTCCACCTGTTCCGGGCCGTACCGGCTCGCACCCAGGAACCGACCCACCGCGAGCGCCCCCTTGAGCACCCAGCCCGGGAGTGCCTGCGTGCGCTTGCCGAGGATCGCGGCGATCTCGTGGATGGTGAGCGCGCCGTCACCGGCCACGTTGAAGATCCCCGTGCGCTCCTGCTCCACGCCCTGGGCCATCGCCTCGACGAGATCCGAATCCCACACGAACACGAACGGCGAGTCGCTCCCTCGCACCGCCAGCAGCCGCTCGCGCGCGAAGAGCGCGGTGATCTGGTTCTCCGTCGTCGCCCCGAGCACGGTGCCGATGCGGAAGACGAGCTGGCGGAGCGCGGGATGCGACTCGCGATACCGGCCCAGCATCTCCTCCACCAGGCGCTTGTGGTGCGCATACGCGAAGCGGTGGCCCGCCCTGAGCGGCGCGGCCTCGTCGATCCACGCGGGGTTGTCCGCGTGGTAGCCGTACGCGGCGCCGGAGCTGGCGACCGTGAGGTGCCGCACCCGCGCCGCGAGGCACCCCTCCACCACGTGCCGCGTGCCGTTCACGTCGATATCGTAGTCGCGACCGCGGTCGCCGGAGCCCTCGAGCACCGACGCCAGGTGCACCACGTGCGTGATGTGCCGCGTGCGGAGCAGCGCCGCGAAGGAGGGATCGCGGATGTCGAGCGTGATCAACTCGAACTCGAGGTCGGTGGGACTCCGCAGGTCGGTGCCGAGCACCATCTGGTCGCGCGCGAGCCGCGCGCCGAGTTGCCGGCCGACGTAGCCGGCCGCACCGGTGATCAGGATCCGCCGGGGCGCGCGGGCCGTGGCGGTCACGTGGGCGCGAGCTCCCGGCGCGACCACCAGCCCGCGAGCAGCAGCCCGGAGACCAGGTGCCAGACGCCCCAGAATGCCGTGATGAGCATCATCGATCCCGCCGCCGGGAAGAAGGTGAAGAGGATCACGAGCCCGAGCCCGGAGTTGTGGATCCCCACTTCGAGCGTGAGCGCCCGCCGGTCCACCGACGGCAGCCGGAGCGCCGCGCCGATCGCCGCGCCCACCGAGAGTGCCATCGCGTTCTGGAGCACCACCAGCCAGAAGAAGTCGCCGAACCGCTCCACGAAGAGCACGCGGTTCTGTGCGAACGCCACCGCGATGAACGCCAGCAGCACGAGCAAGGAGAGCACCCGGAGGGGCCGCTCGCTCCGCGCCGCGACGCGCGGTGCGCGCTGCCCCACCAGCATCCCGAGCAGCATCGGGAGGGCCAGCACGAGCGCGACCTGCGCCAGGATCCCCCCGGCCGGGATCGCGATCTCACTCAAGAGAACACGCGTGCGCGGATTGAGCCAGCCGTAGAGCGCGAAGTTGAGCGGCGTGAGCACGGTCGCTGCGAGGCTCGAGACCGCCGTCATGCTCACCGAGAGCGCCACGCTGCCACGCGCCCGCCAGGTGAGGATGTTCGAGAGCGCCCCGCTCGGGCAGGCCGCCACGAGCATCATGCCCAGCGAGAGCGCGGGATCCACCCGGAACACCCAGGTGAGGAGGCAGGTGAGTGCGGGCACGATCACCGCCTGCGCGAGGAGCCCCGCCGCCGGTGCCGCGGGCCGCGCGACCACGCGACGGAAATCCGCCGGGCGCAGCTCGAGCGAGACGCCGAACATCATGAGCGCCACGATCGCATTCAGGATCACCAGCCCCGACGGGTCGAACCGGAGCGGGAGGGCGTCGTTCACGGGAGCTCGCGCTCGAGTTCCGCCGTCAGCCGTCGCACGGTGCCCCGGTAACTGTCCTTGTGGACGTAGTACGCCATCCGTTCCAGCGGGAGGTAGTGGTAGCCCCCGTCGAACCGCTCCGCGACGCGCTCGCGCTTGATCGCCCGGAGCCGCCGCGCGGCCGGCGTGCCCGCCGCCATCCCCTTCAGGTATGCCGCCACGAGCCGCGCCTGCTCCGCGCGCCCCTCCCAGCCCAGGCCCGCCGCCTCGATCATCCCCATCATGAAGAGCGAATCGGACCGGGGGTGGAACGCATTCAGGTAGAGCGTGGGCGCGGGCGCCCCCGGCCCCCAGTTGAGCTCCGCCCGGTCGATGAACGGATAGTCGAGCTGGTAGCCCGTCGCCTGGAGGATGAGGTCGTACTCCCCCGACGCGCCGTCCACGTAGGTCACGCGATGGCCATCCACGGCGCGCACGTCACCCCGGGCGCGGATGTCGCCGTGCCCCAGGTGGTGCAGCACGAGCGAGTTCACCACCACGTGCGACTCGTAGAGCCGGTGGTCGGGATCGGGAAGGCCGTAGTCCGACGGCCGTCCGATCAGCAGCCGCAGCAGCGCCCCCTCCGCGAACTGCTTGAGCCGTCGCGGGAGCCGGCTGCGGCCGCCGAGGGTGTCCGCCGGCCGGCCGGCGATGTACTTCGGCACGAACCAGTAGCCTCGCCGCACGGAGAGATCCACCGAGGCCGCATGGTGCACGGCGTCCACCGCGATGTCGGCGCCCGAGTTGCCGCACCCGATCACGAGCACCCGCTGCCCATCGAACACGCCGGGCGACTTGTAGTCGGCCGAGTGCATCACGCGTCCCGCGAACGTGCCGGGGAGCGCGGGGCGGTTGGGCGTGTGGAGCGTGCCGCTGGCGATGAGCACGCCGGCGAACCGCCGCACCTGCGTCGCCCCGTCCCGCTCGGAAGTGACCCGCCACCCGTCGCCGTCCCGCACGACGCGCACCACGCGGGTGCCGAACTCGATCCGCGGCCGCAACCCGAACTGGTCCGCGTATGCGCGGAAGTAGTCGCGCATCTCGTGGTGGCGCGGGAACGCGGCCACGCGCTCCGCCATCGGGAACTCGGCGAACTGCGTCATCCGCTTGGACGAGATGAGGTGCGCGCTCTCGTACACCGTGCTGCGCGGATTCGCGATGTCCCAGAGCCCACCCACGTCGGTATGCGATTCGAGCAGGGTGAAGTCGAGCCCCGCGCGCTGCAGCGCCCGCGCCGTCGCGAGCCCCATCGGCCCCGCGCCGATCACCGCGTACCGCGACGGCGCGCCGGGCGGCATCGCCGTCAGCCCAGCGGCTCGCCGCCCATCAGCACGGCCATCACCGCCTTCTGCACGTGCAGCCGGTTCTCCGCCTCGTCCCACACCCGGCTCTGCGGCCCGTCGAGCACCTCGGCGGAGACCTCCTCGCCGCGGTGCGCCGGGAGGCAGTGCAGGAAGATGGCCGCCCGGTTCGCACGCTTCATGAGCGCGCCGTCCACCTGGAACCGCGCGAAGGCGCGCGCGCGCGCCGCCTGCTCCTCCTCCTGCCCCATCGATGCCCAGACGTCCGTGGTCACCACGTCGGCGCCCTGCGCGGCCTCCTGCGGGTCGCGCAGCAGCGACACGCGGCCGGTGGCCTGCGCACGGGCGAGGATCGACGGGTCGGGGTCATACCCCTCCGGACAGGCGAGGCGCAGCGTGAAGCCGAGTTGCATCGCGGCGTCGCACCAGCTGTTCGCCATGTTGTTGCCGTCGCCGATCCACGCGACCGTCTTCCCCTCGTAGCCGCCGAGGTGCTGGTGCATCGTCAGCACGTCGGCGAGGATCTGGCAGGGGTGCTGGAGGTCGGTGAGGCCGTTGATCACGGGCACCTGCGCGTAGCGCGCGAACTCCTCCACGTCGGCGTGCGCGAACGTGCGGATCATGATGCCGTCCACCATCCGGTCGAGCACGCGCGCGGTGTCGTTCACCGCCTCGCCGCGTCCGAGCTGGACGTCGCGCGGCGTGAGGAACAGCGGGTGCGCGCCGAGCTGCCAGGCGCCCACCTCGAACGACACGCGCGTGCGGGTGGACGACTTCATGAAGAGCATCGCCAGCGCCTTCCCCTGGAGCGGCCGCGCGTGGTACTCGCCCCGGCGCATCCGGTCGGCGAGCGCGAAGAGCGACCGCAGCTCGGCGGCGGAGAAGTCGGGGATGGCGAGGAAGTCGCGGTGCGCGCCCACGCTCAGCCCGCCGTGCAGGGGATCCGCACCCAGGTCGGTCGCTCGTCGGGGTTCGGCATCCCGGCGGCCGGGAATCGCTCGGTGAGCGCCTCGCGCCGCACCGCGACACTGTGCCGCGCCGAGAGCTCCGTGCCGTTGGCCAGGGTGACCGACGGTGCCAGCGAGGTCGACAGCGACCACCCGCCGCCTCGGTCCCACTCGGCGATGCGCATCGTGAAGTCGGGTCCCGTGACCTCGGCGCACTGCGCGTCCACGCCGAGTCCCTGACGGATCTCGCGCATGGCGGTGTTCCAGGCGGCGGTCGCCGAGGTGTCCGAGGGCCAGTCGCGCGTGGCCTCGATCCGCAGCACCAGCGCGTCCTCCGCAGGCCACGAGCCGTCGCTGCCGTCGTACCCGGTGACCGCGTAGAGCACGTCGTACGCGCCGACCGGTTCGCGGAGGCCCTCGTAGGGCGACGGCTCCGCGAGGCTGCGGAAAGCGCGTACCCCGCCCGACCGGAGCGCGGTGAGGTTCACGCCGCGCAGCTGTTCGAATGGCGCGACACCCACCGCGAGGTCCGCCGTGTCGCGCGCGTCGCCGCAACCGGCGGCGAGCGCGGCGGCCGCGAGCCCGGCCACCGCCGCGCCCCGCCCGCCCCTGCCCCACGAGCCGCATGTCGTCATCGGAGCAACACTCCTCAGAGGATGTACTTCCGCAAGTCCTCGTCGTCGGCGATGGCGCTCAGCCGCGCGCGCACCGCCGCCGCGTCCACCACCTCGGGCGCGTTCCCGCGTTCCGGCAACTCGTACAGCAACTCCTCGAGCAGGGTGGTCATCACCGTGTGCAGCCGCCGGGCGCCGATGTTCTCCATCCGGGCGTTCACCCGCGCCGCGATGCGTGCGATCTCGGCGATCCCGTCCGCGGTGAAGGTCAGCTTGGCTCCCTCCGCCCCCACGAGCGCGGCGTACTGCTTGGTGAGCGCGTTCTCGGGCTCCGTCATGATGCGGACGAAGTCCTCTTCCGTGAGCGACTTGAGCTCCACCCGGATCGGGAAGCGGCCCTGCAGCTCCGGGATCAGGTCGCTCGGCTTGGAGACGTGGAAGGCGCCGGCGGCGATGAAGAGCACGTGGTCGGTCTTCACCATCCCGTACTTGGTCTGCACGTTGGAGCCTTCGACGATCGGGAGCAGGTCGCGCTGCACACCCTCGCGCGAGACGTCGGGCCCGCCCATCTCGCTCTTGGTCCCGGCGATCTTGTCGATCTCGTCGAGGAAGATGATACCGAGCGTCTCCACCCGCTCGAGCGCCTCGCCCACCACGTCGTCGAGGTTGATCAGCTTGTCGAACTCCTGGTCCAGGAGGATGCGGCGTGCCTCCACCACGGGCACCGTGCGCTTGCGCGTCTTCTTGGGGAGGAGCTCCGAGAGCATCTCCGCGAAGTTGCCCATCCCCTCCGGCGCCCCCTGCTGGCCCATCGCGTCGAGCATCGGCGGCGACTGCGTCACCTCGACCTCCACCTCGCGCTGGTCGAGCTGGCCATCCTTGAGCAGCTGCCGGAGCTTCTCGCGCGTGCGCTTGTGGCGCTCCTTCGCGAGCTCCTGGTCCTGTGACACGCTGCCTTCGGCGGTCGCGACGAACACGCGCTGCGCCTCCGTGCCGGCCGTGCCCGGCGCGGATGGGGCCGGCTCGGCCGGCGCCGGGAGCAGGAGGTCGAGCAGCCGCTCGTCCACCCGGTCGTTCGCCAGGTCCTCGACGTCCTGCTCGCGCTCGGAGCGCATCATCTCGATCG
>JAOUHR010000366.1 GCA_029884515.1 Gemmatimonadota bacterium | reverse complement strand
CGGCTGGTGGGCCCTTGCGCGCGGCGTGTTCGGCCGCGCGGCCCCCTTCTTCCCGAACACCTACGCCCCCGCCTGGATCACCGAGGGGCTCGCGGTGCACTTCGAGACGCGCTTCGGCGAGGGGGGCGGCCGGCTCGCGAGCACCGAGTTCCCGGCGCTCGTGCGCGCCGCCGCGCTCGACGGCACGCTGCCGGCACTCGACGCGCTCTCGCTCGCCGCGCCGCGCTTCCCGCGCGGCAACGTCGCCTACCTGTACGGCGGATTCGCGATGGACCGCACGGACCCGCGGCAGGTGCGCACGTACGTGGAGCTGGCGAGCGCGCGGATGATCCCCTGGCGCCAGGACGCGAACGCGCGCGCGGCGTTCGGCGTGAGCTTCACGCGGCACTGGGCCGAGTGGCGCGACAGCGTGACCCGCGCGGCATCGGGCGCGGGGGAGACGGCGGCGGAGCGCGCGCTCCGCGCGGCCGTGCGGCAGGACGCAGCGGCGTCACGCACCCTCACCCGGCAGAAGTACGTCGCGCGGTTCCCGCGGTTCACCGCCGACACGGCGATGGTGTACGTGGCGGAGGACGGGAAGCGGACCACGGGGCTCTATGCGCTCACGCTCGGGGGCGCGCGCGAACGGCTCGGCCGGCGCGTCGGGGTGGACGCGAGCTCCCCGCTCGCGGCGGGTGGGACGGTGGCGGGTGAACTCGACTACGTCGATCCCTACACCATCCGCTCCGACCTGCGGCGCCACGATGCGCCGGGCCGCGGCGCGTCGCGCACGCGCGGCGCGCGCCTCTCGCATCCCGACGTGCACGCGGCCAGCGGACGCATCGTGGCCGTGCGCACCATCCCGGGGAGCACGGAACTCGTGACGCTCACCGCGATCGGCGCCGCGCCGCACCTCCTGGCGGCGGGCTCGCTCGACCTGAACTGGAGCGAGCCGCGCTGGTCGCACGACGGCACGCGCGTCGCCGCCTCGCGCTGGGAGGACGGCGGCCGCACGAGCATCGCGGTGCTCGACGCCGACGGGCGCGTGCTGCGCGCGTTCGCGCCCGCCGGGCGGCCCTTCGCGATCGCCTCGTCGCCGGTCTGGCTCCCGGGGGACTCGGCGATCGTGTTCGTGAGCGACCACGAGGGCCGGCCGATGCTCTACCGGGGCGACGTCCGCACGGGCGGCACGGCGCGCATCTGGTCCACCGCGACCTCGCTCGAGACGCCCGACGTCTCGCCGGACGGGCGCCGGATCGCGGCGGTCGAGCTCCACGGCGACGGCTATCGCGTGGTCACGCGCGCGATGCCCGGTGCGCTGCCACTCACGCCTGCCCCCGCGGACCCGGGCGCACGCGCGCCGCGCAGCGAGGCCTCGCGCAGCGAGGCCTCGCGCAGCGACACCGCCGCCCTCGTGCGGCGGTACAGCCCCTGGCGTTCGCTCGCGCCGCGGTGGTGGCTGCCCGTGATCGCGAGCACCGATCCCGGCACGGCGCGCTTCGGCCTCGAGACCAGTGGCCGCGACGTGGTGGAGCGCCACGCCTACTCGGCGACCCTCTCGCTCGAACCGTCGCGCAGCGAGCTCACCGGCGACCTCTTCTATCAGTACTCGGGGCTCGGGACGCCGGTGCTCACGGCGGAGGTGGCGCAGGATTGGGCGCACGGCGTGATCCGCGACAGCGCCGGCACCTTCGCGGGCTACCTCGGCCGCGTGGACCGCACCACCTCGCTGAGCGCGACCTTCGCGCGGCCGCGCGTGCGCACCTCGACGGCGCTCACCGTTGGCGGCGAGCTCGCGGCGTTCTCGTACCGCACCTATCCGGCCTCACTGTTGCCGCTGATCGCCAACGGGGCGCTGCGCGAGCAGGTGAACCGGCAGGCGGTCTTCGCGAGCCTCTCCGTCAGCACGCTCCAGCGGCCCTCGCTGGCCGTCTCGGGCGAGGACGGCATCACCCTCTCCGTCACGCAGCGCCAGCGGTTCGCCTCGGGTGTCCGGGGCGAGGATGTCGCCGAGTCGGTCGTGAACGTCTCGCTCGCGAAGTCGCTGCCCTTCCCGGGATTCACGCGCCACGTGCTCGCGGCGCGCGGCGCGTACGGCGTCACGTCGCACGCGGCGACCGCGGGGTTCGGTGCCGGCGGGGTGAGCGGCGGGTCGGTTGAGGTGGTGCCCACCGTGGTGATCGGCGACGTGCGGCGCACCTTCTTCGTGCGCGGGTTCGAGGGCGCGTCGCAGGTGGGGGTCCGGGCCGCGGCGGCGAGCGTCGAATACCGCGCACCGCTCCTCCTCGTGGGGCGTGGGATCCGGTTCCTCCCGCTCTTCTTCCAGAAGGCGTCGCTCACCGCGTTCGCCGACGGCGGCGGCGCGTGGTGCTCGTTCCCGGTGAGCGGCTCGTTCCTCTGCCGCGCCCCGCTCTCCTCCCGGACCACGCTGATGTCCGTCGGCGGCGAGCTCGCCCTCGATGCGGCGCTCGACTACGACGCGCCCTACCGGTTCCGGCTCGGCGTGGCGCACCCCGTGCGCGGCCAGGCGTTCGCCGCCAGCGCCACGACGCTCTACTTCACGTTGGGCAGCACCTTCTAGCGACACCGGAGCTCCCGCATGCCGTCACACGCCGAGCCACTCGCCACGCCGACCATCGCGCCGAGCGCGTGGGTGCATCCCGCGGCGACCGTGGTGGGCGACGTGACGCTCGGCGCCGACGTGAGCGTCTGGCCGGGGGCCGTGCTCCGCGGCGACACCGACGCGATCCGGGTGGGCGCCGAGTCGAACGTGCAGGACGGCGCGGTGCTGCACTGTGATGCCGGGATGCCCTGCGTGGTGGGCGCGCGCGTGACGATCGGCCATCGCGCCGTGGTGCACGGCTGCACGCTGGAGGACGGCGCGCTCATCGGGATCGGCGCCGTGGTGCTGAACGGCGCCGTGGTGGGGGCGGGGAGCCTGGTCGCCGCGGGCGCCGTGGTGCAGGAGGGGATGGTGATCCCGCCGCGTTCATTCGTGGTGGGCGTGCCGGCGCGGGTGCTGCCGGAGCTGAACGAGGAGCAGCGCGCCCGGGTCGCGCGGGGGTATCGGACGTATGTCGCGCTCAAGGAGCGGCACAGGCGAGAGGTGTGAGGTGTGAGGTGGGAGGTGTGAGGTGGGAGGTGGGAGGGACAACTGTCGTCCCCTTACATCTCCCATCTCCCCTCTGCCATCTCCCCCTCT
>JAOUHR010000367.1 GCA_029884515.1 Gemmatimonadota bacterium | reverse complement strand
GGAGCGCGGGGTTCGCGGGATTCCCGAACTCGCGGCCCGCCGTCATCCACGACGTGGAGAGCCTGGCCGCGCCGCCAAGGAGCGTCACCGCACCGTCCACCGAGGCGGCGGTGCCGGCCGAGTCGGCCGACTGCGAGCGCGAGACCTCACCACCGAACTCGACAGCGCCGAGTTTGAGGAGGCGGACGTCGGCGCCGATGAGCCGGTGTCCGCCGGCATTCGGGCTCTCGTTCACCACGGTGGCTCCCACGCGCAGCGAATCCATCAGCGACGACTGCAGGAAGCGATTGGCATCCACCAGCCCGCGCAGGCCCCACACCTGGCTGCGCGGCCCGCCACTCTCGGCTTCGTAGAGCACGACGATGAACACCGGGTTGCCGTACGTGTCCGCCGCCGGAACCGGCTGCTTGAGGAGGAGCGTGCCCGTCAGGTAGTCGATCTGGTAGTCCACGAAGCGCTCGAGCACCTGCCGGCTGATCACGCGCGTGGCGTTGTCCTCGGCGCGCACCTCGAGCGCCACCTGCTCCGTGCCGTCGCGGATGTTCGCGCCGAGGTCGTAGGGACCCGAGATGCCGGCGCCGCGCACCTGCAGCTGCCGGAGCACCTGGGACGTGGAGCTGCCGAAGCCCTGCCAGGTGACGGCGCCCGTGGTGACGCGCCCCGCGGCGCCGGGGAGCGCACGGCGGTAGCCGGAGAGCCGGAGCTCGCTGCCGAAGCCGGTGGTGGAGACGTCTCCGAGCGCGAGCCAGTCGAAGCCGCGCTCCACGCGCGCGGCCAGCGCGTAGCGCGACGCGCTGTGGGTGCGCTGCGCGCTGGCGTCGCCGAGGATCGGGTACTGCGCCTCCTCGAGCGGGTCGTTCACGCGACCGAACGCGTCGCGCCCCGCGTCGAGGCGGCGCGAGTCGTAGCTCATGACGATCGAGGTGCGCGGGTCGAGGCGCCCGCGCACGGTCATCGCGCCGAACGCGTCCGGCGTGGCGCCCATTCCCACGCGGCCCACGCCCGCGATCAGCAGCGCCTGGCTCGCGGGAAGGACGTCGAACGCGAGCTCCCCGTGCACGTCCGACCAGCCGAGGCGGAGCCGGCCCGGCGCCACCTTGCGGCCGGCGCGGAGGCGGAGCGTGAGCCAACCCGCGCTGTCGGGCGCCACCTGGATCCCCACCGACGACGCGTTGGCATCCGCGTTCACCGGCTCGGCGCCGACCGCCGCGACCGTGATCTCGGGGCGGTTCGTCACCGGCACGCCGAAGCGGTCCGTCACGCGCACCCGGACCGTCTTCTCCGTGTTGCCGTCGGCCACGAGGCTCACCGGCACGCTCTCCCACGTGAACCGGGCGGGCGCGCCCGTGACGTGCACCGCGATCGAGTCCCAGCGCTCGCGCGAACTGGAGTTCTGCATCGAGACCCGCAGGCGGTGCGGCCCCGGGGCGAGGGGGATGGCGATGAAATCGTGCACCCCATCGATACGGAGATTGGCCTGCCCGATGAGCGAGTCGCCGTCGAAGAGGGCGATCGGGGCACCCGGCTCGCCCCGCACGCCGACGTAGACGCGGTCGGAGGGGAGCACCACGCCGTCGCCCGGCGAGAAGATCGAGATGGCCGGCCCGTCGAGGAATGCGCGCTGTGCTTCGGCGGCACGTTCCGCGGGCGGGCGCATCAGGGGGATCCGCACGGCCTCCACCGGCATCGCCGCGCCCGCAGGGCGGAGGGGGAGGAGGAGCGGCGCGTCGCCTGCCGTGCTCGGCGGCCAGAACAACACGGGGGCTCCCGAGCGGTCCTCGCCCATCGTGGGCGCGGCACCGTCCAGCCGATCGGCCGCCACCTCCCAGCCCGACGGCATCGGGAAACTGGCCCCGCCCGGCCAGCCGGCAACGGGCGGCGCGAGGACGACCTGGAGCGTGCCGCCGGCCGGCAACGCGGCCGGATCCGGCAGGCTGTCAGCGGTGAACTCCGGTGCGATCACGCGTGGCACGGCCGCGGCGGAGTCGCTCACCTGCAGCTCCGCCCGGTCGAGCACGCGGCCGTTCCGTTCGAGCAGGACGACAGCGCTCGCTGCCTGCCCATCCCCGATTCCGGCCACTCGGAGTTCCGAACCGGCTGGGACCGGCGGGAGGCGCATCACCGGGCCCCGACCGCGATCGACGACCTGTTCATCGGCACCGAGGACGGTGTAGTCGAGCTCCATCGGGAATCGGAGCACCAGGCCATCCAGCGGGACGGCGTAGCCGTTGCGGAGGTTCACCTCGAGGCGCGTCATCGGCCGGGCCGGTGCGCGCACGGTGATCGTCGGCGCGGCGATCTCCGTGGCCTCGGGCGCGGCCCCCAGCTCCGGGACCTCGCGGAGCACCGTGATCTCGCACCGCCGGTTGAGCGCCTGGCCGTCCTTCGTCGCATTGCTCGCCACCGGCCGGTCGGGTCCGTAGCCCTGGAGCTCGAGGCGCGCCGAGTCGACACCGCGGCGGAGCAGGATCTGCTTCACGGATTCTGCGCGGCCCATCGAGAGCCGCAGGTTGTAGGCCCGCGTCCCGATCGAGTCGGTGTGGCAGCCGATCTCGACGCGCATCTCCGGATACAGGTTCAGTGTGTCCGCGACGCGTCCGATCACGACGGCGCCGGCGGTGCTCACCCGCGCCTGCGCGAATTCGAACGCCGCCTGGCGTCGGAGCGTGGTCGCATTGCTCAGGGTCTGCAGGACCCGGGGCGGCGCGGGTGCCGGGACGGGCGGGGCGGGTTCCGGCTCCGGTTCAGGCGCAGACGCGCTATCCGGGCGCAGCGCCGCGCTCCACGCGAAGGGGAGCCGGACCGACGCGATCCGCCCCTCGCGCGGCAGCAGCCGGAAGTCCACGCGCGGCGTCGTCCAGCCGGTCGCGTCGCGCGTGACCATCTCCTGGCCCGTGCCGTCGCCCGCCACGCGAAACGCCGAGGGAAGCGTGACGGGATCGAGCCGGAAGCCGTGCTGGCCCGGCCGGATGTTGCGGAAGGAGAAGCGGCCCTCGGCGTCCGTGGTCGAGATCTCACCGTCGTCGGTCCAGATGTCGACGCCGGCGATGCCGCCCTCGCCCGCCTGCTGCGTGCCGTCGCCGTTCAGGTCCACCCAGACCTTGCCGATCACCGCGCGGTCCTCCATCGGCCGCGACGCGCGGATGCGCACCAACGCGACGGCGTCGGCCGATCGCACCTG
>JAOUHR010000032.1 GCA_029884515.1 Gemmatimonadota bacterium | reverse complement strand
CGGTCGCGCCAATTATAGTACGAGGTGCGAGTCCCCGCTCCGATCCCCGTCACAGGTCGCGCCGTTGATGCGCCGCCGCCCGCAGGCCCGCGCCCTCGGGCGCTCGCCCGCGCGCTTGCCCGCGCGCTTGCCCGCGCGTTCGAACCGCTGGCCGCCGGCGTCCTCTCCATGACGCTCGCCATCGCCCCGCTCCGCGCGCAGGACCCGCCGGGGACGCCGCCTGATTCCATGGCCGCGGCGGACACCTCCCGCGTGCAGCGACTGCACGGCGTGAAGGTGGAAGTCACACGCGCCGAGAGCGACGCCGCGCGCGCCCCGTGGGCCGTGGGCGCGCAGGACGCGCGCGACCTGCGGCGCGGGCAGGCCACCCTGAGCCTCGACGAGGCACTCGCCAACATCCCGGGTGTCGTGATCGCCAACCGGTACAACTACGCCACTGACTCGCGCCTGAGCATCCGCGGGGCCGGCAGCCGCGCGAACTTCGGCCTGCGCGGCGTGAAGGTCCTCCTCGACGGCGTGCCGCAGTCGCTCCCCGATGGGCAGAGCCAGCTCACGAACGTCGATCTCGCGGCCCTCGCGCGCGTGGAGGTGTTGCGCGGGTCGGCCTCCTCGCTGTACGGGAACGGCTCGGGAGGCGTGATCGCCTTCACCACCGACCTCTCGGCGCCCGATCGCCTCGGACTCAGTGCCCGCGTCACCTCGGGCTCGTTCGGCCTCCGCAAGACCCAGTTGCGTGCAAGCGGCCGCACGGGTCGCACCGTCGGCGCGGTCTCGGCGTCGCGCACCACCTGGGACGGCTTCCGCCAGAACAGTTCCGCCGACACGCGCCAGCTGCTGGCCGCGGTGGACCACGCCTTCTCCGATCGCACCACGCTCTCGCTGCGCGGGGGCACCGCGGAGACGCCACACGCCCTCAATCCCGGCGCGCTCACGCTGGCCGAGTACGCGCTCAACCCCGACTCCGCGGCGGCCAACAACATCCGCCGCGCGGCCAGCCGCGCGATCTCGCAGCGCTACGCCTCCGTGCGCGTGCGTCACGCGACCACGCTCGTCGACTGGAGCGCCACCGTGTACGGCCAGCGCCGGTTCGTGGACAACCCGCTCGCCGTTTCGCCCCCGGCGCCCGCGGGACCGACGAACGGCACGCTCAACCTGATCGACCGGCGCGTGCTCGGCCTCCGCCTCGATGCCACTCGGCGGCTCGCCATGGCCTGGCAGCCGCGAATCACCGCGGGGCTCGACGTACAGCGCTCACACGACGGACGCCGCAACATCCGCATCACCGCCGGACGCGTGCAGGCGCCGAGCGACACGCTCCTTTCCGACCAGGCGGAGACCGTGACGAGCGCGGGCCCGTTCGCGCAGGTCGCGGTCGACCCGATCGCCGGGGTGACGCTCGATGCCGGCGCACGCGTGGACCGCCTCACGTTCCGCGTGGTCGACCGTTTCCTGCAGGACGGAGCCGACAACAGCGGCGAGCGGGTGATGACCGCCTCGAGCGGGCATCTCGGTGTCGTCTGGCGCGCCGCGCCGGAGGTCGCGCCCTATGCGAATCTCTCCACCGCGTTCGAGACGCCGACCACCACGGAGCTCGCCAACTCGCCGAGCGGGGCGGGCGGGTTCAATCCGGACCTCGGGCCACAGCGGATCCGCACCCTGGAGGTCGGCGCGCGGGGTCGCTGGCGCTCCTGGCTCGGCTACGAGGTCGCGTTCTTCCGCGCCGACGCCAGCGACGCGCTCGTACAGTTCCTCGAGACCAGCGGGCGCGCGTACTTCCGCAACGCGGGCGAGACGCGGAGCGAGGGAGTGGAGCTGGGTGCGACCATGGTGCCGGCGCAGTGGCTGGAGCTCCGCGCGGCGTACACCTTCGCGAACTACCGATTCACCCGGTACCGCGTCACGAGTGGTGCGACGGTGGATACACTCGACGGCAACCGGCTGGCCGGCGTGCCGCGGATCGTCGGGCGGTACGGCGCGCGCCTCTCGTTGCGCGGCTTCGCGATCGATGCCGACCAGACGCTGCAGGCCGCGGTCTGGGGCGATGACCGCAACACCGTCGCCGTGCCGGGGTGGGGCCGCGGCCAGCTGAACGTGCGCGCCTCCTGGAGCGGGACCATCGCCGGATGGGGGGTCGAGCCCTTCGCGTCGGTGCAGAACGCGCTCGACCAGCGCTACGTCGGCGCGGTGACGCTCAACGGGTTCGGCGGACGCGTCGCCGAGCCGGCGCCGCGACGGAACTGGTACGCGGGACTCGAGCTGCGGGTGCCGGTGCTCCGCTGAATCCGGCGCCTTGCCCCATTACATTGCGTGGCATGAGCACTGATCTGGCTTTCGAAATCCGGGACTCGGGGATCGCGGGGAAGGGCGCGTTCGCGATCCGCCCCATCGCCAAGGGCGAGCGCGTGATCGAGTACGTCGGCGAGCGCATCACGCACCAGGAGGCGGACCGGCGCTACGACGACGATTCGATGGATGAACACCACACCTTCCTCTTCACCGTCTCGAGCCGCACGGTGATCGACGCGACGAGCCAAGGCAACGAGTCGCGGTACATCAATCATTCGTGCGAGCCGAACTGCGAGTCCGAGATCGCCCGCGGGCGCATCTTCATCTTTGCGCTGCGCGATATCGCGGTGGGGGAGGAGCTCCACTATGACTACGCGTACCAGCGCAGCGGTGACGAGACGGCCAAGGACGAGGCGCAGTACCGGTGCCGCTGCGGCACCCGCACCTGCCGGGGCTCGATCATGGAGGCGATGGAGGAGTTCCATCGCCGGCGGAAGGAGGCGCAGCGCAAGAAGGCGGCGGCGCGGCGGTCCGCTGCGCCCGGCGGCGTGACACAGCGCGCGGAGCGCCGGACGGTCAGCGGCTAGCGTCGGAGGCCGGCGCCGGCCAGGCGCGCACGACGCGCGCGCGCACGATCCGGTCGAGCAGCGGGAACTCCCGGGCCAGGTACGCCTCGCCCTGCTGCCCGATGTCGCGCTGGTTCGGGCCGCTGCCGGACGGAGGCCCCTCGCCGTATGCCGTGTAAAGCGCGTCCACGGCGTCCATCCCGGCCACCACCTCGCCCACCGGGGCGAACCCGAGCGCGTCGAGCCGCGCGTTGTCGCGCAGGTTGATGAAGAGCTGCACCGTGCGCGTGTTCGGCCCGCCGGCGGCGAACACGAGCGACCCCCGCCGGTTCGACTGCGTCACCGGGTCGTCGGGGATCGCGCGCGCGCGCCACGCGGCGCTCATGGCGGTGTCGGCGGCGATCCCGAATTGCACCACGAAGCCGCGAAGCGCGCGGAAGAACCGCGCGCCGTCGTAGTAGCCCGCGGCGACGGCCTCGCCCACGCGCGCCGCGCCCGCCGGCGCCCAGTGACGGCGCACCACCAGATCCACGTCGCCGCGTGTGGTGGTGAGGCGCACGAGCACGGAATCCGCCCCGACGATGGACTCGGCGCTGAGCGCGATGTCCGCCCGGGGGGCCGCCGAAGCCACGGCCGCTCCCGTGCCGCCTCCCGCGCGCGCACAGGCGACGGCGGCGAGGGGCACGAGCAACAGGCGCAGGGGACGCGGGCGCATGCGTGCGCTACGCATGCGTGCGCTACGCATGCGTGCGCTAGAAGATGTCATCGCGGCGCACCAGTTCCAGCACGCGGCGGCGCTGCACGGCGCCATTGCGATACGCGAAGGGCACGCTGATGCGGTCCGTGCGCTCCACGCGGCCGGCGAGCATCCGGAGCCCCTTCGCGTCGCCGGCGGTGTCGGGGGTGAAGATGATCTCGCCGGCGACCACGGCGTAGGTGCCGGAGACGGTCATGGTCTGGATCGGCACCTCGCGCGCCTGCGCGCGCCGGTCGGAGGAGATCAGCGTGCGCCGGAACCGGACCGAGGCGCGAAAGCGGTTTCCCGAGCGAAGCGAGACCACCAGACGCTCGAACTGCACCAGGTAGGTCGTGCCGTCCTCGTCGGTCACGCGGTCGGCGAGGGGCGGGGGCGCCGAGTCGATGCGAGTGGCGAGATACGAGCCGATCGCCTGCGCGGCGGCACCCGGCGCGCTCGCCGCGAGCAGGGCGGGGCAGAGGGCCGCGTGGAACAGCGCCGTGCGGAACGCGCGCGTGCGGGCGGGCGGCCGGAACGGGCAGGATGGGGTCACGCGCGGGAAGGTACGGCGTCGCGCGGCGTGCGCAACGGCGGCGAGCGGGGCGCTGTGGAGCCAGGGTGATCCGCGGGGGCTGCCCTGTCGTCGGCGCGGCCGTCGCGGGCAATGGTCGGTGCACGCGCGCGGCATCGCGATGGTGCGAGCACCGCGTGCAGGTCCGATCCTCGCCGCGTGCTCGCCGCCATCCCCTCCGCCGCCGTGCTCGGCATCGAGGCCTTCGCCGTCACGGTCGAGGTCGATGCGGCGCCCGGCCTGCCCGGCTGGACCATGGTGGGACTCCCCTCGGGCAGCGTGCGGGAGGCGCGCGAGCGCGTGGGCGCCGCGCTGGTGAACGCGGGCTTCACGCTCCCGCCGCGGCGCTGGACCATCAACCTCTCGCCCGCCGACGTACGAAAGGAAGGGACGGCGTTCGACCTCCCCGTCGCCATCGGCGTGCTGGTCGCGAGCGGACAGCTCGACGCGGAGTGCGTGCGGGATCTCGTCTTCGTGGGCGAACTCGGCCTAGACGGCACGCTGCGTCCGGTGCGTGGCGCGCTCCCGGTGGCGCAGGCCGCCCGCAAGGGCGCGGCGCGCGCCCTCGTGCTCCCGATGGCGAACGCGGCCGAGGCGGCGCTGCTCCGCGACGTGCGTCTCGCGCCGGCGGCGACGCTGCGCGCGCTGGTCGACGCGCTCAGGGAACGGCGGTTGCCGCCCGCGCCGCCTGCCGCGGCCCCGGCGCGCGACCCGTCCGGGGCCGACTTCGCCGAGGTGGTGGGGCAGGTGGTGGCCAAGCGTGCGCTCGAGATCGCGGCGGCGGGGCGGCACAATGTCTTCCTCGTCGGCCCGCCCGGCGCGGGGAAGACCATGTTGGCCCGGCGGCTGCCCTCGATCCTCCCGCCGCTCGACGACGACGAACTCCTCGACGTGGTCGCGATCCACTCGGTGGGGGGCGTGCTCATCGCGGGCGTCGCGCCCTCGCGCGTGCCGCCCTTCCGCGCGCCGCACCACACGGTCTCGCTCGCGGGCCTCATCGGCGGTGGCCCAGGCCCGCGGCCGGGCGAAGTGAGTCTCGCGCACCGTGGCGTGCTCTTCCTCGACGAACTCCTCGAGCTGCCGCGCTATGTGCTCGACGCGATGCGTCAGCCCCTCGAGGACGGCCGCGTGGTGCTCGCCCGCGCGGCGCACGCGGTCGCGTTCCCCGCGGGGTTCCTCCTCGTGGGCGCGGCCAACCCCTGTCCTTGCGGCTTCGACGGCGACGCGTCGGGTCGGTGCCGCTGTTCCGCTGCCGACATCCTCCGCTACCGCGGCCGCATGTCGGGGCCACTCGCCGACCGCATCGACCTGCACGTGCCGGTGGGCGCGGTGGCGCTCGCCGACCTCGGGGCGATGTCGCGCGAGGAACCGAGCACCGCGATCCGCGCGCGCGTGCTCGCCGCGCGCGAGGCGCAGCG
Organism: Gemmatimonadota bacterium; assembly: GCA_029884515.1. Lineage (GTDB taxonomy): Bacteria > Gemmatimonadota > Gemmatimonadetes > Gemmatimonadales > Gemmatimonadaceae > Pseudogemmatithrix. The sequence goes on along the minus strand of JAOUHR010000032.1, from coordinate 6,078 downwards.
CGTGCGGTACCGCGTCCTCCCCGGCGTGCGCTGCAACGGTGACGCGCCCGGGCGCTGGCTCCAGCTGCACGCCGGGCTCACCACCGAGGCGCGCACCCTGCTCGGTACCGCCGCCGAACGGCTCAAGCTGTCCGCGCGCGCGTACCATCGGACCCTTCGTGTCGCCCGGACCGTCGCCGACCTGGAGGGAGAGGACCGGGTGAACCCGGGTGCGATTGCCGACGCGCTGATGTTCCGGCCGGTGGAGTCGCCGGCGCCGTAGCGCAGCGCCGCCGTCCGGCCGGGCGCGACTCACACCCCCGCCGTCCGCTCCCTAACTTTGGGGTGATGTCCACCCCACTCCTTCCCGACGTGGCCGCACGCGAGCGCGAGGAACGCCTCGTCGCCTGGTGCCGCGCGCAGGACTCGCTCCTCATCGGATTCTCCGGCGGCGTGGACTCCGCGTATCTCGCCTGCGTCGCGCTCGACGCACTGGGGGCAGACCGGGTGCTCGCCGTGATCGGCCGGAGTGCGTCGTATCCCGAGGCGCAGTGGACCCGTGCGCGCAGCATCGCCCGCGACTTCGGTATCCCGGTGCTCGAAGTGGACACCGACGAGCTGGCGGATCCGCGCTACGCGGCGAACCCGCACGACCGCTGCTACTTCTGCAAGACCGAGCTCTGGTCGCGGTTGGCGCCCGTCGCCGTGTCTCACGGGCTCGCCGTGATCGCCGACGGCACCAACGCGGACGACCTGGGCGGCCACCGTCCCGGTGCGCAGGCCGCGCGCGAGCGCGGCGTGGCCTCGCCTCTCGCGGAACTCGGCTTCACCAAGGCGGAGATCCGCGCCCTTTCGGCCGCCCGTGGCATCCCAACGTGGGACCAGCCGTCGTCCCCCTGCCTCGCCTCGCGCCTCCCGCACGGCACGGCGGTGACGCCGCTGCGCTTGCGCGCCGTGGAGGAGGCGGAGGAGGCGATCCGCGAGCTCGGCGTGCGTGGCAACCTGCGCGTGCGCCACTTCGGCGACTTGGCGCGCGTGGAACTCGACCCCGGGGAACTCGCGTACTGGAGCGCGTCGCCGGCGTCCGATGCGCTCGCCGCCGCGGTGTGCGCCGCCGGCTTCACGCGCGTGGAACTCGATCCACGCGGCTATCGCTCGGGAGCGCTCAGCGTGCTCGCCGGGATCTCCAGCACGGGAGACTGATGTTCGGCTGCCTGGGTCGGATCGGATGCGGAGTGCTCCTCCTCGTGCTCGGCGCCGCGGGCTGGGCCTACCGCGGTGTCTGGGTGCCCAAGGCAAGGGAGATGATCTCGGCGCGCGCACCGGGCGCGAGCCCGGACTGGGCGCCGGTCACCAAGGCGGGCGCCGGGCGCGCCGAGGCGCGCATCTCCACGCTCGGCGAGAAGGGCGGGCCCGCGAGCGTGACCGTGGATGCCGCCGACTTCGCGGCCTGGGTGCTTGCGCCCGCGCTCGACGTGATCGGCCAGTCCGACGACGCGCCCAAGGCGCTCATCCAGGGTGACACGCTCTTCCTCACCACCCGCATCCGCCTCGCCGACGTGGGCGGCAAGGGATCGCTGGGTCCAGTCGCCCAGATGTTCAACGAGACGGAGCCACTCCTGATCGGCGGGCGCGTGGAGCAGGTGCGCAGCGGGCTCGGCCAGTATCGGATGTCGACCGTGGCGCTGCGCGAACTGAAGGTGCCGGCGGCTGGGATCTCCCGCTTGATCACGCGGTGGGGCACGGCCGGGCGACCGGCGGGACTGGCATCCGATGCGCTCCCGATCGTGTTGCCGGCCTACGTCGGTGACCTGCGGATCGCCAAAGGCCGCGTGACCCTCACCAGGGCCAAGTGATGAGCCGCCGGGTGCTGATCGTGGACGACGAGGAGGGCATCCGGGCCGCGCTCAAGCAGCTCCTCGAGTACGAGGAGTACGAGGTGAGGGCCGTCGCCAGCGGCCGCGAGGGGCTGGCGACGTACGAGAGCTGGAAGCCGCAACTGGTCTTCCTCGACGTGAAGATGGCGGGGATCGACGGCATCGAGACCCTCAAGCGACTCCGCGCGGCGGATCCCTCGGCGGTCGTGGTCATGATCTCCGGGCACGCGAGCATCCAGGACGCCGTCGAGGCCACGCATCTGGGCGCCTACGACATCCTCGAGAAGCCGCTCGACACCGACCGCATCCTGGTGACACTTCGGAATGCGATCGGCCACCTCGACTTGCGCGAGGAGAACCTCCGCCTGCGCGAGACGGTGCACCGCACGGGCGAGATCGTGGGGGGCTCGGGCCCCGTGCGCGCGCTGGTGGACCAGATCGCGCGCGTCGCGGGGACGCCGGCGCGCGTGCTGATCACGGGCGAGAACGGCACGGGGAAGGAACTCGTCGCGCGCGCGCTGCATGCGGGCTCCACGCGCGCCAAGGGCCCGTTCATCGAGGTGAACTGCGCGGCGATCCCCTCGGAGCTGATCGAGAGCGAGCTCTTCGGCCACATGAAGGGCTCCTTCACCGGGGCGGTGCAGGACCGCGCGGGCAAGTTCGAGCAGGCGGACGGCGGCACGCTCTTCCTCGACGAGATCGGGGACATGTCGCTCGCGGCGCAGGCGAAGGTGTTGCGGGTGCTGCAGGAGGGCGAGGTGACGCGCATCGGCGGGCAGAAACCGCGCAGGGCCGACGTGCGCGTGATCGCGGCGACGAACAAGCGGATCGAGGAGGAGATCGCCGCCGGCCGATTCCGCGAGGACCTCTACTACCGGCTGAACGTGGTGCCGATCGTCGTCCCGCCACTGCGCGACCGACGCGAGGACATCCCCCTCCTCGTCCAGCACTTCCTGGCGCGGCTCACCGAAGAGAGCGGGTTGCCGGCCCGGATCATCGAGCCGGAGGCGGTGGAGCGCCTCGCCACGCTCGACTGGCCGGGGAACGTGCGCGAGCTGCGCAACACGGTCGAACGCCTGCTCATCCTCGCGACGGGGCCGCGCATCAAGGTGGGTGACGTGGAGCGACTCGTGGGTGCGCGCTCCGCCGAGCCGGCGGGCACGCTGGGATCGCTCGAGCGATTCGCCACGTACGAGGAGTTCAAGCTCGCCTCGGAACGCGCCTTCCTCTCCGCCAAGCTCCGGCAGTTCGATTGGAACGTCGCCGAGACCGCTCGCGCGCTGGGGATGCCGCGCTCCAACCTCTACAAGAAGATCGAGCGCCACGGCCTGGCGCGGGAGCAGGGATGACCGATCGCGACTGGGAAGCCGAACTCAAGAAGATCGACAAGCAGATGGAGCGCGTCTCCGACGAGGCGCTGTTCCCGTCGAGGCAGGCGACCTCGCCGGCGAAGAAGGCGGCCGTCGCCGAGGTGCAACGCACCACGTCCACCTTCGGCGTCTTCGCGCGGCTCTCGCTCGCGGTGGCGCTCGGCGTCGGCATCCTCTTCTGGCCCTACAGCGCCCGCTGCGGCCTCGGACTCGCCGCCTTCCTGGGTGCGGTCGGCGCGCTCATCGTGGGGGGCGTCTGGTCATCCGTCTGGACCTGGCGACACCGCGCGGCACGGGCGCACACGCTCTCCCTCCTGCTCGTGCTCTGGGGCCTGCTGCTGGCCGCCGTCGACGTGCTCCCGCGCACCGGATATGCCATCCCCACGGCCGCCCACCCGGCGGGCTGGGCCTGCACCGAGTGATCACCCGAAACTGTTAGGTTCACCGCATGACAACCTTCAAGAACTTCATCGGTGGTGAGTGGGTCCCCCCTTCCACTGGCCAATACTTCGACAATGTGAACCCTGCGGACACCTCGGACCTCATCGGGAAGTTCCCGAAGTCCGGTGCCGCCGACGTGGCGAAGGCGGTCGAGTCCGCCAAGAAGGGCTTCGAGCGCTGGAAGCGGACCCCCGCTCCCGCGCGCGGCGACGTGCTGCGCCGCGTCGGCGACCTGATGGTCGCGCGCAAGGAGGAGCTGGCCGACCTCATGACGCGCGAGATGGGCAAGCCCCTCGCCGAGACCCGCGGTGACGTGCAGGAGGGGATCGACACGGCGTACTACGCCGCCACCGAGGGGCGTCGCCTCTTCGGGCACACCGTGCCAAGCGAGCTCCGCGACAAGTGGGCGATGAGCTTCCGCCGCCCGATCGGCGTGGCGGGCATCATCACGCCGTTCAACTTCCCGCTCGCGATCCCGACGTGGAAGATGTTCCCCGCGATCCTCTGCGGGAACGCGCTCGTGTTCAAGCCCGCCGAGGACGTGCCGCACACCGGCCACGTGTTCGTCGAGCTCCTGCTCGAGGCGGGGCTGCCGCCGGAGGTCATCCAACTCGTGCATGGGGACGGCGAGGTGGGCGCGGCGATCGTGCACCATCCCGAGGTGCCGGTGATCTCGTTCACCGGCTCCACGGAGACGGGGGCCAAGGTGGGCGAGACCTGCGGCCGCCTGCACAAGCGCCTCTCGCTCGAGATGGGCGGGAAGAACGCGCAGATCGTGCTCGACGACGCGCGGCTCGACCTGGCGCTCGACGGCGTGCTCTGGGGCGCCTTCGGCACCACCGGCCAGCGCTGCACGGCCACCAGCCGGCTCATCCTGCAGGACGGCATCCACGACGCCTTCGTCGCGAAGCTCAAGGCGCGCACCGCCGCGCTCAAGCTCGGCGATGGGCGCAAGTCCGGCACCGACGTCGGGCCGGTGATCCACGCCGACAGCATCGCCAAGATCGAGCGCTACGTCGAGATCGGGCTCTCCGAGAAGGCCGAGCTCACCCTGGGCGGCCAGCGCGCCACCGGCGGCGGTCTGGAGAAGGGCTTCTTCTTCCAGCCCACGATCTTCACGAACGTGAAGGCCGGGTCGCGGCTCGAGCAGGAGGAGATCTTCGGTCCGGTGCTCTCGGTGATCCGGGTGAAGGACGCCGACGAGGCGTTCCGCGTGAACAACGACGTGAAGTACGGACTCTCGTCCTCCCTGTACACGCAGGACGTGAACCTCGCGTTCCGCGCGATGCAGGAGCTCGACAACGGCATCACCTACGTGAACGCGCCCACCATCGGCGCCGAGGCGCACCTGCCGTTCGGCGGCGTGAAGCAGACCGGGAACGGCCACCGCGAGGGGGGCTGGGAGGTCTACGAGTTCTACTCGGAGACCAAGGTCGGCTACGTCGACTACAGTGGCACTCTGCAGCGCGCCCAGATCGACAACTACTGAAGGACCTTCAAGGGGCGCGTCGGGGGGTCGGGACGGGGCACTACCCCGGGCCCGACCCTTCGGTGTATATCCATCCCATGGAGCCCACGAACGACCCCGTCGCGGCAGCGGAGTCCGCCCTGCTCGACGGTGCGGTGGACGATCGCGCGCCGGTGGCGTCCCCGGCCGCGGTGCCCGAATCCGCCGCGGTCGCCGAGCAGCACGCGCGGCGCCGCACCCCGGCCACGCTGCGGATGCTCCGTGGCGGCTGGGAGTGGGCCAAGTCCATCCAGCTCGCGATCGTCCTCTTCCTGCTGGTGCGCGCCTTCTTCGTCGAGGCGTTCAAGATCCCGAGCGGCTCCATGGAGAGCACGCTGCTCGTCGGCGACTTCCTCCTCGTGAACAAGCTGCTCTACGGGGCTGAGGTCCCGTTCACCGGGAAGCACCTGCCGCGGGTCCGCGATCCGCGCCGCGGCGACGTGGTGGTGTTCCAGTGGCCCGAGGATCCGACCAAGAACTTCGTGAAGCGCCTCGTCGGGCTGCCGGGCGACCAGGTGGAGATGCGCCACGGCGACCTCTTCCTCAACGGCACGCTCCAGCGCGAGTGGTACGCCGTGCGCAGCGATCCCGAGTTCGACACGGGGGGGGAGGAGTTCCGCTGGCAGCGCGACTTCGTCGCGCCGGGCGTGGACGCGCGGGGATACAATCCCTCGCGCAACAATTGGGGACCGCTCGTCGTGCCCCCGGCGCATTTCTTCACCTTGGGCGACAACCGCGACAATTCGCTCGACAGCCGGTACTGGGGGTTCGTCCCCGACTCCCTGCTCCGGGGCAGCCCGATCTTCGTTTACTACAGTTACGCTCCCGACAGCGATGCGTCGTTGAGTTGGCTGACGCGCGTCCGGTGGCAGCGACTCGGCGAACTCATCCGCTGACCGCCGGG
>JAOUHR010000365.1 GCA_029884515.1 Gemmatimonadota bacterium | reverse complement strand
GAGCGCGAGTTGGCGCGCGATGTCCTCGCGCACCTCCGGCGTCGCCGTCGCCGTGAGGGCCACCGTCGGGGGCGCCCCCAGCCGTTCCCGCACCTGCTTCACGCGCAGGTAGCTCGGCCGGAAGTCGTGTCCCCACTCGCTGATGCAGTGGGCCTCGTCCACCGCCAGCAAGCGCACTCCCACGGCCTTGAGGCGCTCCGCCATGGTGCCGAGGTCGAAGCGCTCGGGCGCCAGGTAGAGGAGCCGCACCTCGCCGCGCTGCACGCGTGCCATCCGCGCGCTGATCTCCGCCGTGCCCAGTGTGCTGTTGATGAAGGTCGCCGGGAGGCCGCGAGCCTCGAGCGCATCCACCTGGTCCTTCATCAGGGAGATGAGCGGGGAAATCACCACTGTGAGCCCGTCGAGGAGGAGCGCAGGCACCTGGTAGCAGAGCGACTTCCCGCCCCCGGTGGGCAGCACCACCAGCGTGTCGCGCCCGGAGAGCACGGCGCTCACGGCTTCCGTCTGTCCGGGACGGAAGTCGGGATAGCCGAAGCGCGTGCGGAGGAGCGCGCGCGCCTCCCCGAGCCGGGGGTGCGGGGTGACGGAGTCAGCCACGACGCATCATGGCGAGACCCGCCCCGTGGCCATCATCGTGGCGACCTGCGCGACAGCGATCAGCCGCACGTGATCCGCTCGCGATCCGCTCGCAATCCGCACTCGCCCGGCCGCCGATGGGCCGCGCTCACACCGCGCGCGCGAAGTGGCCGCGCGTGATCGCGTCCCCGACCACCTCGCGCACCGTGCGCGGCGCGCGCCCGCCCACGGCCACGGCGCGCAGCACCTCGCGATACGCGCCGACGACCGCACCCACCGCGTCGCCCGGCATGTTGAACACGAGGCGATAGCGCCGGACCCCGCTCGCCCAGAGCCGTGGAGTGAACTCGCTCCCCTCGATGGGGCGCGAGTGGAGGAGTCGGTTGCGGCAGGCGTAGTCGGTGGCGACGGGGAAGTCGTAGCCGGCGGGATCGCGCAGCACGGTGTCGGTGTGCGACCTGGTGCAGAGGTCGCGGCAGTGCGTCGGGGTGCGGTCGAAGGCAGCGCTCAGCACGCAGTGCTCGAGTGTCATTCCCTCGGGGCGTCCGTAGACGAGCACCTCGAACCCGGAGCCCGCCCAGGGCGCCACCAGCGCGCCGATCTCGTCCACGGTGAGTTCCACCGACGGCGTGATGAACGATGCGCCCAGCTCGAAGAACTCCCGTGCGCTGACGGCGTTGAAGCAGTTCACGGCGTAGTCGGCCGCGACGTCGCGCCCCGTGGCGCCGAACTCGTGCACGAGCCCGAGGTGCCCGCTCAGCAGGGGCGTGCCCAGCGCGACCCACTTGTCGAGCTTGGCGCGCTCTTCGGGCCGCACGATGGTGGGCAGGCGGAGGCGTACCGTCCGCCCGTCGGCGGTCGCGTGGGCAATGAATGCGCGGACTCGCGAGACCGGCGGGAAGGGATGCCGGAGGAAGGGATCGAAGACGATCTCGTCCGCGCCGGCGGCGAGCGCGGCCGTCGCGTCCTCGAGGCGCCACGTCTCGGCCACGAGGACCGCGCGCGCGCCGTCGGGCGCGACGCGTGCCCCGTTCCCGGTCATGGTCGCAGTCGTCGTGACAGCCGTCGCCGTCGCCGTCGCCGTCACGGCCGCCGCGGGAGACGAGGCCGTGCGGGAGAGTGCCGCGATCGCCGCATCCACCTCTTCCTCACGTGCGTGCCGCACCTCATGCGCCAGCCAGTCCCGCTGCACGAGGAGCTCATCCACCGCGCGCTGCCGCAGGTGATTCAGCTCGCGCACGGGGAGGAAGAGCCCGCTTCCGAGCGCCTCCGCGTCGAGCGCGGTGAGCACGAACGGCGTCGCGCCGAGTCGCCCGAGCTGTTCCCGCAGCTGTGCCTCGTCGAGCGCCCGCGTCGCGGCCGCGGCGAGTGGCACGTCGCTCAGGACCGTCATCTCGTGCTCGTCCGCCCGGAAGATGGCCTTGAGCGGCGCCCCCGCCGAGCCGAAGAGCCGCACGGTGAGTGGCACGCGCCGGCGGCGTGACTCGCGACCGACGTCCGCGAACGTGGCGCGCGCCCGCTCGAGCAGGGCGGCCTGCGAACTCCGCACCACTCGCCAGCCCGACGGCACCCGCTGTCGCGCGCGGATCGCCTGCCGGTACACACCGTCGCGCTCGGAGATGGTTCGCACGGGCCCGGCAGAGAAGCCCGTGCTCTCGAGGTGCCCGCCCGCCGGCGGCTCGAACCCCAGCCCGTCGCGCTCGGCGATGGGAGCGCGCACCTCCACGAGCAGCTCGCCATCCGCGAACCCGGTGACCACGCCGAGCTCCACGCCGCGGTTGTCGGGCTGGGTGCGCGTGATGTAATCGCGCCCCTCCCGCCCGCCATACATCCCGCCCGTGAAGCCGCGCGAGAAGATCTGCACGAGGGGCTGCACCTCCTCGAAGCTCGGCGCGCTGAACGTGCCTGCCGCGACCCGGCCGAGGAACTCGCGGTACCCCTTGGTCACCGTCGCCACGAACTCCGGCTTCTTCTTGCGCCCTTCGATCTTGAGGCAACCGATGCCTGCCTCGGCGATCTCGGCGAGGTGTTCCCACGCGCCGAGGTCCTTGGCCGAGATCAGGTAGCCCCGGTCGAGCTCGGCGCCGGTGGTGGCGTCGCGCAGCACATAGTCCTTGCGGCACGACTGGGCGCATGACCCGCGGTTCGCGGAGCGCTCGGAGATCATCCCCGACATGTAGCACTGGCCGGAATAGGCGATGCAGAGGGCGCCGTGGACGAAGCTCTCGAGGCCCAGCGCCGGGACCGCCTCGCGGATGGTGCGGATGTCCGCGAGCGTGTTCTCGCGTGCGAGCACAACGCGCGCGACCCCGAGGCGCTCCATCAGGCGCGCTCCCGCGACGTCGTGCACCGTCATCTGCGTGGAACCGTGGAGCTCGAAGCCGGGGTAGGCGCGCTGGATGAGCCGGATGAGGCCCACGTCCTGCACGATCGCCGCATCCACGCCGCGGTCGATGCACTCGCCGAGGAAGAGCAGCGCGTCGCGCAGCTCGGCCGGCTTGATGAGGATGTTGAGCGTGAGGTAGATGCGCGCGCCACGTTCGTGCGCGATCAGGCAGGCCTGCTCGAGGTCGTCAAGGGAGAGCTGGGCGCCATCGTCGCGGGCGTTGAAGCGCGA
>JAOUHR010000364.1 GCA_029884515.1 Gemmatimonadota bacterium | reverse complement strand
GGCCTTCGCGCGAGCTCCCTCTCGATCTCTGCAAGCGCCTGCTTCGCCTGCTTGAGCACCTGGCGCTGCGTCCCGCTCGGCGCCTGCAGCCCGCCGTGGCGGGCGCCGCTGCCGTTCCAAGCGCTGGGGAGTTGCGCGAGTGCCGCCGCGGGACCGCTGGGCCGCCCGAAGCCGCCGCGGCCGCCACGCGCGGCGCTGCTCACGAGGCCGAGTTGCTGGCCCATCTCCGCCAGGCGGGTCGAATCCGCTCCCTTCGCCTCGGCGAGCTTTGTGCGGAACGCGGTGGTGGCCGCGGTGAGCCGCGCCTGCACGTCCTGCACGTCGAGTAGGAACGATTCGCGCGCCCGGTGGTCGGCCACCGTCTCCATCATCTCCGGATCGCCGCGCACGTCGAAGGGCTGGCTCGTCTGCGTGCCGTCGACGTCCATCGTGACCGTGAACTTGCCGGGCGAGACGTAGAAGCCGCGCGGGCCGATGTTGTGCGCCGGGATCGGCAGTGCGACGCTCGCCTGCGTGCGTCCGCCCGTCATCTCCGGCGACGGGCCCTCCTCGCCGCCACCGCGGGCGAAGCCGGAGCCGGCGGCCGGCGGGTACCGGAGGTCCCAGTTCACGCGCAGCAGCCGACCTGCGGTGCCCGGACCCGTGAACTCGCGGATCACGCGGCCCTGCGCGTTCCGCACCGTGAACTTGACCTCCTTCGCGGGGCTGGCGAGGTGGTAGCTGAACACTGCCCCTTCGGCGGGATTCTCCGCCGCGTAGATCGCGTGCGCGGCGGTGGAGACATCCGCCCAGTAGTTCACGATCGTCGCGCGGCGCACCGGGAAGAGGTGGGCGCGCTCGGCGGCCACGGTGCTCGACCACTCGGCGAAGGGCGAGGCGTCGTCGAGCACCCAGATGCTGCGGCCGTGGGTCGCGAGGATCAGGTCCTTCGTGCGCGGATGGATGATCAGGTCGTCGTAGCGCGTCGTCGGCAGGTCTGCCGCGAAGCGCGTCCACGAGGCGCCGGCGTCCGTGGTGAAGTAGACGAAGCGCTCGGTGCCCGCGAAGAGCACGTTGGGCTGCCCGGGGTATTCGACGATGCTGCGCACGGGTGCACCCGCGGGGATCCCGGCGGTCACCCTCGTCCACGTGGCGCCGAAGTCCGAGGTGCGGAAGATGTACGGCGTGAAGTCGCCCGACCGGTGGTTGTCGAACGTCACGACCGCGGTGCCCTTCGAGGCGCCCGACGCGATGATGCGGTCCACGAAGCTGCCGTTGGCGACGCCCGTGATGTTGCGACTCAACTCCTGCCACGACTTCCCGCCGTCTTGCGAGAGCTGGACGTTGCCGTCGTCCGTCCCCACCCAGAGCACCTTCGCATCGATCGGCGACTCCGACATCGTCGTGATCTCGCTGAAGCTCGACTCGCCGTCATTGCGCGAGAGGCGGATGTCGGTGTTGAGCACGCCGGCCATGCGCAGCGTGTCGCGATTCACCTGCCGCGTGAGGTCGGCGGTTGCGGTCCAGGTGGAGCCGTAGTCGCGCGAGATCAGGAGCTTGTTCGCGCCCAGGTAGACGGTGCCCGCCTTGTGTGCCGACGCGACGATCGGCGCCGTCCAGTCGAAGCGGTACGATTCGCCATCGGGCGCCACGGGCTGGATGTCGAAGCGGTCGCCCGTCTCGGCGTCCACGCGCGTGAGGCTCCCGCCGCTCGACGTCGAGTAGACGTAGCGGTGGCCCTTCATGTCCACGGCCTGTCCCGTGCCGTCGCTGAAGCCGATCTGCCGCCAGTCGGAGTTCATGATGCCGAGCCAGCTCCGCGTGGCGCTCGGGCCCATCCAGGAGTGCGCGTCCTGCAGGCCGCCGTAGATCCAGTACGGGTCACGGTCGTCCACCGCGATCCGGTAGAACTGCCCCACCGCGAAGTTGTTGATCCGCGCATAGGTGATGCCCCCATCCCAGCTCTCGTGCAGCCCGCCGTCGCCGCCGAGCAGGAGGTGGCTCGTGTTCCGGGGGTCGATCCAGAGCGCGTGATGGTCGTCCTTGAGGCCGAGGTCGTAGGTGGGGGAGTTCGGCATCGTGACGAAGGTGCTGCCGCCATCCTCGCTCTTGGCGGGCTGTACGCCCATGAGCCAGATGCGCTGGTCGGTGGTCGGGTCGATCGTCGGCGCGCTGTAGTACATCGGCCGCGGGTTCGTGCGGCTCAGCATCTTCCACGTGGCGCCGGCGTCCTCGGAGCGATAGAAGCCGCCCGCGCCCTGATGCTCGATGGTCGTCACCACGACGTCGGGCTTCGATGCGGCGATCGCGATGCCGATGCGCCCCTTGTCTCCCGCCGGGATGCCTGACTCGAGCTTGCCCCAGGTCGTGCCGCCGTCGGCGGATTTCCAGAGCGCGCTGCCCGGGCCTCCGCCGTTGAAGCCGAACGCGCTGCGGAGCCGCTGGTACGTCGCCGCGTACAGCACGTTCGCGTCGCGCGGGTCCATCACGACCTCGGTCACACCCGTGAGTGAGTCCACGAACAGGACCTTGCTCCAGGTGCGGCCCGCGTCCGTGGTCTTGAAGAGCCCGCGCTCCGTCGACGGCTTCCAGAGGTCGCCCACCGCCGCCACCCACGCGACGTCCGGGTCCGTGGGGTGGAGCAGCACCCGGCCGATGCCGCCGGATTCCTTGAGGCCGAGGAGCGTCCAGGTCGCACCGCCGTCGGTCGAGCGATACACGCCACCGCCCCACGAGGAGCTTTGCCGGTTGTTCTGCTCGCCGGTGCCCGCCCAGATGATGCGCGAGTCGCCGGCGAAGATCGCGAGGTCGCCGAAGGTGTTGTCCGGCTGGCCCTCGAAGATCGGCGTCCAGGTGGTACCCTTGTTCGTGGTCTTCCAGATCCCGCCAGCGGCCGCGCCTACGTAGATCGTGGCCGGGTCGCGCGGGTCCACCTCCACGTCATGCACGCGTCCGCCCATCACCGCCGGGCCGATGGAGCGCACGTGCAGCGCGTCGAACGGCGACTGTGCGCCGAGCGATGTGGCGAGCGGTGCGACGAGAGCCGTCGCGAACGGTGCGGCCCAGAGCATCAGGGCGGGGAGGAGCTTCAGGGTCGGACGGTGCACGGGTGGACCTCGAGGGGGTGTTGGCGTGACGGGAGAAGGCAAGAGCGGACGAAGTGCCGGCCTCAGGGCATCGGCTTCTTCCGCACGCCCCACGTCGGCGGTGGCGGTTCCTT
>JAOUHR010000363.1 GCA_029884515.1 Gemmatimonadota bacterium | reverse complement strand
ATCGGCCTGCTGGGGAGTGCGGTCTCCGTCGGGCGCCACCTCCGGCGGGTGTAGTGCGGCTCGCCGGCATCGCCGTCGCGCTCCTGCTCGCGGTGCCCGTCGCCGCGCAGCAGTTGCCGCCCTCGGCGCAACAGGCCGCCGAGCGGCTCCGGCAGGAGCAGGACGCGCTCGAGAAGCTGCGCCAGGAACGCGCCGACCTCGAGTCCCGCATGCGCCGCCTCCAGTCGAGCGCCCGCGATGTCTCGGCCGAGCGCCAGAACCTCGAGCGCCAGGCGCTGGCGACGTCGCGCGTGGTGCGCTCCCTCGACCAGCAGCTCGGCTCGCTGGTCGAGGAGGTGGACAACGTGAACTCGAGCCTCGCGCGCTCGCAGGACGAGCTCCTGATCAAGCGCGCGACGCTCAAGAAGCGCGTGCAGGAGATCTACAAGCGCGGGCCGCTCTACTTCGTCGAGGCGCTGCTCTCGGCCGAGTCGTTCGGCGCGCTGGTGGCGCGCTACAAGTACCTCCACCTCGTGGCGCGCCGAGACCGCACGCTCCTCAACCGCGTGCAGACGCTCAACGACCAGATCACGGCGCAGCGCTTCCTCCTCGTGCGGCTCCGCGGCGACATGGAGGCCAACCGGCAGCAGAAGGCGGAGGAGGAGTCGCGCCTGCGGCGGCTGGAACTCCAGCGCGGGCGCACGCTCGCGCAGCTGCAGGCGCAGGCGAAGGCGGCGGAGGAACGGCTCAAGCAGGTGCAGCGCGACGAGCAGCGGCTGGCGGGGGTGATCGCGGCGCTCGAGGACGCCCGCAAGCGCGTGGAGTCGCGGAGCGGCGCGACGCCGTCGTCCAGCTCGATCACCACCACCGACCTGGGGCGGCTCGACTGGCCCGTGGACGGCGAGATCCTCTATCGCTTCGGCCGCGCGATCCGGCCCGACAACAGCAGCATCCGGTGGAATGGCGTCGGCATCAAGGCGCCGGCGGGGACGCCGGTGAAGGCGATCGCGGCCGGCGAGGTGGTGTTCGCGGAGCCGCAGGGCACGTATGGCCCGACGGTGATCCTGCAGCACGGCGGTGGCGACTACTCGATCTACTCCTCGCTCTCGACGATCACCGTGAAGCGCGGCGCGACCGTGGCGAAGGGCACGGTGATCGGCACGGTGGGTGAGGCCGACCCCGACCTCGGCCCGCGGCTGCACCTGGAGATCCGGCGGAAGGGACCGGCCGTGGATCCGCTGGAGTGGCTCAGGCGGCAGCGGTGAGCGCGCGGAAGAAGAAGGCGAAACCCAAGGCGAAACCCAAGGCGAAACCCAAGGCGAAACCCAAGGCGAAACCCAAGGCGTCGCGCCCGGCCCCGCGCGCCACGGCCGTCTCCCGCGAACCGAAGCCCGTCATCCCCGTCCCCGACGACCTCGCCCCGCTCGGCGCCCACGTCTCCACGGCCGGGGGGGTCGCCCTCGCCCCCGCCCGCGGCGACGACATCGGCGCCACTGCGCTCCAGGTCTTCACCAAGACCCCCAATCAATGGAAGGAGCGGGAGATCGAGGCCGAGGAGGCCACCGCGTACAGGGCCGCCCTCGCCGCGAGCGGCGCCCGATTCGTGAACGCGCACGACTCCTACCTCATCAACCTCGCCTCTCCCGATGATGCGTTGCGCGCGCGCTCGCGCGCGAGCTTCGAGGCCGAGCTGCGCCGGTGCCGCGCGCTCGGCCTGGACGCCCTCGTCTCGCACCCCGGCAACTTCATCGACGACCGCGCGAGCGGCATCGCCCGCAACGCCGACGCGATCATCGAGGCGCTCGAGGCCGTGCCCGGCCCCACGCGCCTCCTCATGGAACTCACCGCGGGACAGGGCACGGTGATCGGCTCCACCTTCGAGGAGATGGCTGCCCTGCTCGCGCGCCTGCCCGTCGCACTCCAGGAGCGCGTCGGCGTCTGCCTCGACACGGCGCACACCTGCGGCGCGGGATACGACCTCGCGCGCGACTACGACGGCGTCTGGGCGAGGTTCGCCGACACCATCGGCTACGCGCGGCTCGGCGAGCTCCACCTCAACGACTCGGCGGCGCCGCTGGGCTCCCGGAAGGACCGCCACGCGCTCATCGGCGAAGGGCACGTGGGCGACGCGGCCTTCCGCCGCATCATGACCGATCCCCGGCTGCGCTCCATCCCGAAGGTGATCGAGACGCCGAAGGGCGAGGACATGGTGACCAACGACCGGCGGATGCTCCGGAAGCTGCGCGCCTTCGCCCGGGGCTGAAGGGGCGTCCCGACACTAGTTTTCCTCGATGCTCGAACTGCTCACCAACGCGCACGTCTTCGCCCCCGCCCCGCTCGGCCGCCAGCACCTGCTCCTCGCCGGCGGCCGCATCGCGTGGATGGGCGCCGAGGCGCCCTCGCTGCCCCGCACGCTCGGCGCCGCGGTGCGCGATTTTGGTGGCCGGCGCCTGATCCCGGGGCTCATCGACGCGCACGTGCACCTCACGGGCGGCGGCGGCGAGGCGGGCCCCGAGACGAAGGTCCCGCCCCTCCCGCTCTCGCGCTTCACGCGCGGCGGCGTGACGAGCGTGGTCGCGCTCCTCGGCACCGACGACGCCACGCGCCACCCGCGTGAACTCGTCGCGGCGGTGCAGGCGCTCCGGCGCGAAGGCCTCTCGGCGTGGTGCCTGACGGCCGGCTACCACGTGCCGCCGGTGACCATCACCGGCACCGTGCGCGGCGACATCGCGGCCATCGATTGCATCATCGGCGTGAAGTGCGCCATCAGCGACCACCGCTCGAGCCAGCCCACGCTCGACGAACTCCTGCGCCTCGCGAGCGAGGCGCACGTGGGCGGCGCGCTGAGCGGCAAGGCCGGGATCCTGCACCTGCACCTCGGCGACGGGCACCGCGGCCTCGCGCCGGTCTGGAAGGCGCTCGAGGCGTCGGAGCTGCCCCCGCGGGTGTTCAACCCCACGCACGTGAACCGACGGAAGGCGCTCTTCGAGGAGGCGATCGAACTGGCGCGCCGCGGGAGCACGGTGGACATCACGGCCTTCCCCGTCGCCGAGGGCGAGGATGCCTGGCCGGCGGAGGTCGCGCTGCTCCGCTACCTCGACGCGGGGGCACCGCCGGAGCGCGTGACGATCAGCTCCGACGGCGGCGGCTGCCTGCCCGTGTTCGACGGCGACGGGCGCATCGCGAGCATGGACGTGGGCGATCCCGGTGCGCTCGCGGGCAC
>JAOUHR010000362.1 GCA_029884515.1 Gemmatimonadota bacterium | reverse complement strand
CGATCACGCCCGTGCGCGCGAGCACGGGCGTGATCGTCGCGGACCTGCGCCGCGCCTGCGCGGAGGCCGGGCTCCTCTTCACGCCCGACCCCACGGCCGACGAGTCGAGCACGGTGGGCGGGGCGGTGGCCTGCAACGCGTCCGGCGCGCGCTCGTTCGCGTATGGCGCGACGCGACCGCACGTGCGGGCGCTGCGCGTCGCGCATGCGGATGGTCGCGCGGAGGAATATCGCCGGCCGCGGATCGCGAAGAACACGGCCGGCTACCTGGCGGCGCAGGATCCGGTGGACTGGTTCGTGGGCAGCGAGGGCACGCTCGGCGTGGTGCTCGAGGCGGAGTTCTCGTTGCTGCCGCTGCCGGCCCGCACCACCGGGCTCGCGGTGCCCTTCCACAGCGAGGCCGAGGCACTCGCGTTCGTGGCCGCGGCGCGCGAGGGCACGACGGTACGGCCCCGCTGCCTCGAGTACACCGACGCCGAGGCCACCGGGTTCATGCGGCGCGCGGCGGACGACGAGGCGTGGGCGCGTGGCGCGCAGGCGATGGTCTACACCGAGGACTCGGGCGACGAGCCCGAGGCGCCGCTCGAGGCCTGGCTCGCGCTCATCGAGGCGTATGGCGGACAGGCGGACGACCTGCGCGTGTTCGAGGGGGAGACGGCATTGCGCGAGGCGCGGCGGCTGCGGCACGCGGTGCCCGCGGCGATGCACGAGCGGGCGGCGCCGTTCCTGTCGAAGGGCGGGCGCCGAGTGAGCACCGACTGGGCGGTGCCGTGCCGGGAGATGACCGCCGCGCTGGAGGCGTCGCGCCGCGCGGCGGATGCGCTCGGGATCGAGCACGCCGTCACCTACGGCCACGCCGGCGACGGGCATCCGCACCAGAACTGGGTCGCGCGCGATCCCGACGAGCTGCGCGTGCGCGAGGCGTGCGTGGAGCGCACGCTGCACGAGGTGATCGCGCGCGGGGGCACGGTGGCGGCGGAACACGGCATCGGGAAGCTCAAGAAGCGCTGGCTGCCGATGCAGCTCGGGCCTCGCCAGTACGCCGTGATGCGCGCGCTCAAGGCCGCGCTCGACCCCGCGGGCGTGCTCGCGCCCGGGAACCTCTGGTGATGGCGCGCTTCGCCAGCGTGGTGCTCGACGCGGATTCCACCCTCGCCGGGATCGAGGGGATCGACTGGCTCGCCGAGCGGCGCAGCAAGGCGGTCGCCGAGGAGAGCGCGACGCTCACGGCGCAGGCGATGGAGGGCGGGCGCCCGATCGATACGATCTACGCAGCGCGGCTCGCGAAGGTGCGCCCCTCGCGCGAGATGATCGCCGGTCTCGGGGCCGCGTACATCCGGGCCGTGGCACCCGGCGCGATGGACTGCGTGGCCGCGCTCCGGGCCGCGGACGTGCGGGTGGTGATCGTGAGCGGGGGGCTCCGGCAGGCGCTCCTGCCGCTGGCGAGGCAACTCGGCGTGGCCGCCGCGGATGTGCACGCGGTGGACCTCCTGTTCGACGAGGCCGGCGAATACGCGCGCCTCGCGGACGACCAGCCGCTGGCGACGCAGGCGGGCAAGGAAGCCATGGTGCGCATGCTCCGGCTCCCCGCGCCCGTGCTCGCGGTGGGCGATGGCGCCACTGACGCGGCGATGCGTCCGGCGGTGGATGCGTTCGCCGCCTATGTCGGCTTCGTGCGCCGCGAGGCGGTGGTGCGCGTGGCCGACCATGTCCTCGATTCGTTCGCGGCGCTCACGGCCCTGGTGCTCCCGTGACGCTCCCGCCCTTCGGCCGCTTCTTCCTGCCCGGTCCCACCGACGTGCGCCCGGAAGTGCTGCAGGGGATGGTGCGCGGGATGCTGCCGCACCGCGGGGCGGAGTTCGAGACGCTCTTCACGCGGCTCGTCGCCGGGTTGCAGCCCGTGTTCCGCACGGCGCGGCCCGTCTACATCAGTTCATCCTCCGCGACGGGGTTCATGGAGGCGGCGGTGCGCGCGACGCCGCCGGGTGCGATCCTCGCGATCGTGAACGGCGCCTTCTCCGACCGGTTCGCACGCATCGCGCGCGCCTGCGGACGCGAGACGGTGGTGCTGGAGGTGCCCTGGGGTCGCGCCGCGGACCTCGACCAGGTGCGCGAGGCGCTCGCCGCGCGCGACTACGTGGCGGTCACGGTGGTGCACTCGGAGTCGAGCACCGGCGCGCTCTCCGACATCCGTGCGATCACCGCGCTCGCGCACGCGCGCGGCGCGGCCTGCCTCGTGGACTCCGTCACAGGGCTGGGCGCCGCGCCGGTGGAGACCGATGCCTGGGATCTCGACTTCGTGCTCACCGGTTCGCAGAAGGCGCTCGCGCTCCCGCCCGGACTCGCGTTCGGCGTCGCGTCGGAACGCTTCCTCGCAGGAGCGTCGCGTGGCGAGCAGCGCGGCGTGTACTTCGACCTCGTGGAGTTCGAGCAGTATGCCACGAAGAACCAGACACCCAACACGCCCGCGCTCCCACTGCTCTATGCGCTCGACACCCAGTTGCCAAGCGTCGCGGCGGAAGGTGTCGAGGGGCGCTGGTTGCGGCATGCGGCGATGGCGGCGCGCACCCACCGCTGGGCGGAGGAGCTCGCGGCGGCCACAGGCATCGCCCTCGGCATCCTCTCGCCCGCGGGAGAGCGCTCGCCGGCGGTGAGCGCGATCACCCTGCCGCCGGACCGCGCCACGCTCACCGGCGACGCGGTGGTGCAGGCCGCCGCGCGGCGCGGCTATGTGATCGGCGACGGCTACGGACGGCTCAAGGGCCGCACCTTCCGCATCGGGCACATGGGGGACCACACGCTCGAGACGCTCGAGGGATGCCTCACGGCGTGCGGCGACGCGCTGCGGGAGCTGGCGGGGCGCTGATCCCCCGGCGCGCCCGCCGCGACCGGCAGCGGCGGGTGCCGCGGGTGCCGCGGGGCCGTCCGCTCAGCGCGCCGTGAAGTCCGAATCCTTCCGTACCGCGCGGCAGGCGCCCGCGATCAGCGTCGCGGCCTGGTCGACGTCCGCGAGGCTCACCATCTCGTTCGGCGAGTGCATGTAGCGGTTCGGGATCGAGAGGAGCGCGGTCGCCACGCCCCGCCGTGCGAGGTGGATCGCGTCGGCGTCGGTGCTGGTGTCCCGGCCCGCCGCCTGCAGCGTGTACGGGATGCGCAGCGAGTCGGCCGCGTCGCGCACGATGCGGAACGCCACCGGAGAGATCACCGAGCCG
>JAOUHR010000361.1 GCA_029884515.1 Gemmatimonadota bacterium | reverse complement strand
CTGGTCCCCCTCGCGCTTGGCGAAGAACTCGGGGTCCCGCGCGATCAGGCCTGCGGCCCACGCGCGATTATTCGCGATCAGCTTCTCGATGGTCGACATACTGGAAGGTTAGGTGGAGGGTGTACCGCCGTCCACGGGGTTCGGTTCAGACGCCGAGCGAGAGCTGGACACTGACGGCAGGCCGCCGGCCGGGAACGCGGTCGAGGTCGAACACGGGCGTGGGCGCACGTCGCGGCGCGGCGAGAATGGGCCCGCGGTACCGTGTGCGGCCGAGGCGCGCCGCAACGTCTCGCTCGGCGAGCACCGGCGTGTTGTTCGTTTCGCTCAGGTGGAGCAGCACCACGGCGCGGAGGGCGGGGGAGGCGAGCTCCGCCGCGAGCGCACCGCCCTGCGCGTTGCTGAGATGCCCGCGCCCGCCCCCGATCCGCTGCTGCAGCGGCCAGGGATAGGGGCCGTTCCGGAGCAGTTCGACGTCGTGGTTGGCCTCGAGGCAGAGCGCGTCGCAGGCTTGGAAGGCGCGCCGAATCGGGTCGGGCACGGCGCCGAGGTCGTGTGCCACCGCGACGCGCGCCCCGGACGCCGTCGCGGTGATCGCGTACGCGAACGGCCCTGCCGCATCGTGCGGGATCAACACTGGCTCCAGGGTGAAGCCGTCCAGCGGCTCCGCGACGCCCGCGCGCACGGGCCGCCGCCAGCGCGCGGTGATGCCCGGCAGCGCGTCGAGCGTCGCCGCGGACGCGTACACTGGCCACCGCCACTTGTGCTGCGCGCGCTCCGCGCCCTGCGCGTGATCGACGTGCTCATGCGTGATGACGAGGGCGCTGATCGACTCGGGCACCACGCCGATGGCCTTGAGCCGCGTGGCGAGCGCGCGCGGTCCGAACCCGCAGTCCACCAGGAGCCGGTGGCCGCCGCTCTCCAGCAGAAGAGCGTTGCCTGAGCTGCCGCTGCCGAGGGTCCACGCCCTCACCCGCGGCGCATCCTACGCGCGCCAGCGCGCTGCGTGCATGGCGGCCAGGTGTGTCCGCATCCCCGCCGTCAGGGCCACGCCGCGCCGCGCCATCACCCGCTCGGCCACGACAAGGAACCTGTCGAGCGCGAAGCTCCCCCACGCCGGCGCCTCGCCCCATGCGAACGGCGCCACGACCTTGGGCGGCATGGTGCTCCCGAAGACGTTCGCGCCTGCGCCGAGCACGGAGCCGGTGGTGAGCAGGGTGCCGATGCCCGTCTTCACGTGGTCGCCGATGAGCGAGCCCAGGAACTGCAGGCCGGTCTCCTCCACGCCGCGCGGTGTCCAGAGCGAGACCGCGCCGTACGAGTTCTTCAGGTTGCTCGTGATGGTGCCTGCGCCGAGGTTCGCCCAGCGCCCCAAGACGGAATGCCCGACGAATCCGTCGTGCCCCTTGTTCGCGTGGCCGATCACGATCGACGTGCTGAGCTCGCCGTTCACCTTCGCACGCTCGCCGATGCTGCACGCGGCCACGCGGCCGCCGCTCACCGTGGCGTCCTCCCCGACCACGCAGGGGCCGACGAGCCGCGTGAACGCCTGCACTGTGGCGCCGCGCCGCACCAGCACGGGGCCGACGGTCGCGTCCACCAGCACCATCGGCTCGATCGTCGCCCCGAGGTCCACATGCACCTGGTGGTCACCGAGCACGACGAGGTGCTCGGGAGCGCTGGGCGCGCGGGGCGCCATGGCGACGGCATCCGCGGCGAGCATCGGCAACAGGTGGCCGATCAGGTCCCACACATGGTCGAGCCACCAGCCCGCGATCTCGCGGTCCGCACCAGCGGCGGCGAGCCCGTCAAGCGTCGCGGTGCCGTCCGCCAGTGTTTCGAGCGGACACGGCTTCGCGAGGCGGACCGCGGCGACGCGGCCACCCGAGAGCCAGCGGCCCGTGCCAGGTGACATCGCGGCGGCCGCGTCCCCCGCCGAGGCCGGCGAGAGCGCCGGCGCGCAGCGCGCGTTCACGAGGATCGTGCCTGCGGCGAGCGTCGCGGATGCGGCGGGGGGAGCGTCGAACTCCTCGAAGTGGGCGAGGTGCGGCGCGCCCACGAACGCACCCGCCGGCGCGCCGAGGAGTTGCGCCCAGCGCCGCCGGATCAACTCGCCGCCCGCGCGCAGTTCGCCGGCGGGGCGGCTGAGCGCGAAGGGCTCGAACGCGCGCGCCGCGGCGTCGTCGTAGAGGACGAAGCCCGTCATGCGAGCTCCCGCAGCGCATCGGGAAGTCCGTCCACGAGCGTCTTCAGCTCCTGCGAGCGCTCGACCGTGGTCACGAGCGTGACGCCCTCCCGCACGACGACGACCAGTCCGGAGACGCCGAAGAGCACGGCCGCGGCGCCCTCCGCGTGCACCACATTATTGCTGGCGTCACGGAGGATCGTGCGGCCGTGGCTCGCGTTGCCCGCCGCGTCGCGTGCGCGGACGCGTTGCAGCGCCCCCCAGGTGCCGACGTCATCCCACCCGAACTCGCCGGGCAGCACCACCACCCGGGCGCTGCGTTCCAGCACGCCCACGTCGATGCTGATGGGCGTCCCGACGGCGCCGAAGAACTCGGCGGCCGTGCCGTCCACGTGCGTCATCGCGGCGGCGAGCTCGGGTGTGTGCGCTCGCACCTCGTCGAGCAGGTCCGCGGCGCGCCAGGCGAAGATGCCCGAATTCCAGAGGTAGCCGTCGCGCACCATCGCCATTGCACGCGCCACGTCCGGCTTCTCCACGAACCGCGCGACCATGCGGCCGTCGTCGCCCACCGGGTCGCCCGGCTGGATGTAGCCGAACCCCGGGTCGGGGCGCGACGGCACGATGCCGACGGTCGCGAGTGCGCCCTGCTGCGCTGCCAGGTCCGCCGCTGCGCGCAGCGTGCTGCGGAAGCGATCGGGATCCCCGATCGCCCAGTCGGCGTGCACGCAGACCATGCGGGCATCCGCTCCCCCCAGTCGGGCGACCGCCGCCGCGGCCCACGTGAGGGCCGCCGCGGTCCCCGCCGCACGCGGCTCAAGCAGCAGTTGTTCCCGCCGGAACCCGGGCAATGCGTCAAGCACCGGCTCCGCCAGCGAAGTACTGGTGAGGATCAGCACGCGTTCGCGGCCCACGAGTGGAACCAGCCGGGCGACGGTGTCGGCGAGCATGGGCGCGTCGCCAATGAGCGGCAGGAGCTGCTTCGGCCGCTCAGGCGTGCTGAGGGGCCAGAAGCGCGACCCGACACCACCGGCGAGCA
>JAOUHR010000360.1 GCA_029884515.1 Gemmatimonadota bacterium | reverse complement strand
AGCGGGGCTTCGGCGGTGACGGAGACGGTGTCGCGCACCGGCGTGCCGTCGGCGCGCACCGCGGGACGAAAGCGCATCTCGGCAAGCATGTCGCGGATCTTCCGGTTGTAGCCGCCGTCGCGGGACGGGTTGAACGAGATCAGTGTGGCATTGCCGCGCTCGTCCACGTCGAACCAGGCGATCATCTTGTACGGCCGCACCTTGCCCGGCACCGGGATCGGGAGGAGCGCGAGGTTGGTCACCTGCGGCGGGTAGATATCGCCCGGTCCGCCGCCAGTGCCCGGGCCGTTGCCCGACCCCCGGCCCGTGCCCACACCGGACCCCACACCTCCTCCGCGGCCCGGCCCGTTCCCCCCGGTGCCGTCGTTCCCCGAGCCGCCCCCCACGCCCGTGGTGGGGATCGTCGTGCCACTCACGTCCGGCTTGAGCACCGGCTCCGTGGGCGCAGGCGGGGTGACCACCTTCTCCTCAGGCTTCGGCACCGGCACCGGCTTGGGCGGTTCGATCTTGGGTGGCACGAGCTCCGGTGTCGGCGGCAAGGGCGTCGCCACCTGGAGATACCGCAACTGCTCGGGGCGCACCACCTCACCGCCCGTCCCGCCGGTGCCACCCCCCCCGCCACCGGCTGGACCCTCGCCGCCGCCCCCAGTGGTGAGCGGCCGGTCGAGCTGGTTCGCGACGATCGGCGGCAGGAGGAGCGCGATGATGATCAGCAGGTGCAGCAGTGCCGAGACCACAAGACCGCCACGCCCGCGCGGATCCCGCTCCGGGATCCCGTGCAGGGGGCGGAGGGGGCGGCGTGGTTTCTCCGGAAGGGGAAGGGTGGCCGGTTCGGTCACGGGCGAGGCTGGGGGTGGATGGGACACGTGGAGGCTTACCTCCGATAAGTAATACGGCGGACGAACCGCGAAAGGTTCGTCCGCCGCATCACTCGCCGGGTTGCCTCGGCGACCTTACGAACTCACTTCGTGTCCTTTGGCGGGACGCCGATGACCTTGACGCCGGCCCCGCGCGCCACGTCCATCGCATAGATGACGTCCTGGTAGATCACCGTCGGGTCACCCTTCACGAACATGATCTTGTCCGGCCGCGGATCGTAGATCGCCTTGAGGCGATCGGCGAGGTTGGCCTTCGTGATCGGCTCCTTGTTGACGGCGTACATCCCTTCCGGCAACACCTCGAGCACGATCTGGTCGGAGGCCTGGTTGGCCGTGACCACCGCCGGCTGCGGGTCTGGCAGCTGGAGGTCGATCGCCTTCCGCATCATCGGCTGCATGATCATGAAGATGATCAGCAGCACGAGCATGATGTCGATCATCGGCACGACGTTGGGCTCATTGTTCAGCCCGCTGTTGCTGCCACCTACGCTCATTCCCATTTGATGACGTCTCCTATTGCGGCGGAGGCTTGACTTCGTCGCCGGCCACCGTGGACTCCGTCCCGGGCTGCTGGTCCGTGATCGCCCCCACCACGCGCACGCCGTTCCTGGACGCGATGTCCATCGCATCCAGGATCTTGCCGTACTCGAGGTTCTTGTCGGCCTTCACGTACAGGATCTGGTCGACCGTCCGAACGGAGTAGATGTTCGTCAGCAGCTCGCCGAGCTTCTCATTCGGGATCGGCTGCTTGTTCAGGAAGTAGTTCCCGTACTTGTCGATGCCGAGGACCTGGTCGTCATCGGCCTCCGGATGCCCCTTCAGGTTGATGCCTGACGGGGGCTCCGCGGTGAAGCCTGCCGCGATCGCCGGTGTCACCACCATGAAGATGATGAGGAGCACCAGCATCACGTCGATCATGGGAACGACATTCGGCTCTGCCTTGACGCCGCTCCCCGTGCTCATCTGCATAGCACCCTCCTCGGGTCGTGGTGCGAGTCGGGGTGCTTACTGCGAGATCGGCGCGGAACCGCTCTGCGCCTTCGTGCTGAACTCGCGGGTGAAGCGCGACCGGCCGAACTCGCCCGAGACGCCCTTGATGAGGTAGTCGATCATCTCCTTCGAGACGTACGTCATCTCGGCCGTGAGGTTGTCGATCTTGGTCTGGAAGTAGTTGAAGAACCAGACCGCCGGGATCGCGACCATGAGGCCGAAGCCGGTCGCGATGAGCGCCTCGGCGATGCCGACCGTGATGGCGGCGATGCCGGTGGAGCCCGACGAGCCCATGGCGGCGAAGGCGTTGATGATGCCGAACACCGTGCCAAGGAGGCCGACGAAGGGCGCCGTGGAACCGACCGTCGCGAGCACGGCGAGGCCGCGCTTCAGCGACACGATCTCGACCAGCATGTTGCGCTCGACCGCACGCTCGGCCGAGTTGATGTCGGACACCGTCACCGAGCCGTCCATGATGAGCGGCTTGACCTCATCGAGCGCGCCGCCGAGCACACGGGCGACGTGCGACTTCTTGTAACCCTGCGCCAGGTTGATCGCCTCGGTGAGGTTGTCCTCCTCGAGGAACTGGGAGAACTCGGGCGCGAACTTGAGGGTCTCCTTCTGGGCCTTGCGCAGGTTCCACCACTTGCCGAAGGCGACCGTGAGCGACCAGAGCGACATGATGGCGAGGATGAGCCAGATGCCCTTGGCGAAGACCGGGCTGTGCTCCCAGATGTAACCGATGGACAGATTCATCGAGCGATTCTCCTGACAGGACTAGTGGATGGAAGCGTGATACTGCGCGTTACTTCGCGAGGGCAAAGACGAACGGCTGCTGCACCAGCTGGCGCACCTTGCGGCCCCCGATCTCGGCGGGAAGGAACCGCATGTTGGGCAGGGCGCTGCGCACCGCCGCCTCGAACAGGTCATGCGACTTCCGGAGGACCTTGAAGGACGCGATGTTGATGCGGCCCGTGGTGTCCACCTCGAACTGCGCGAGCACCTCGCCCTCGACACCAGCCGACCGGAGGATGTCCGGGTAGCGCGGAGCGGCCGAACCCGGGGCCGTGGCCACCGGCTTCTCCACCTGGAAATCGAAGTAGGTCTGCTCGTTGTTCACCGGCGCGGTGCCACCGACGACGCCGGAGGCGACGCCACCGGCCACGCCCTTGCCCGAGAAGTCGTCCTCATTCGTCAGCTTCTTGGACAGGTCGATCTCCGGGATCACGTCCGGGATGTTCACGGGCGCGGTGAGCACCTGGAAGCCCTTCGGCGGGGGCGGCGCGGCCACCATGTCCGGCGGCGGTGGGGGCGGCTCGTCCTTCGGCGGAGGCGGCTCGTCCTTCTTGATC
>JAOUHR010000358.1 GCA_029884515.1 Gemmatimonadota bacterium | reverse complement strand
CACGCGCGCGGCGCCGCCAAGCACCGTGAGCGGCATCGCCTTGGCGTACGGCGCCAGGACGTCGCGCGTGGTGTCGGTGCTCGCGTCGTCGTAGACGAGGACCTCGTACTCGCGGGTGTACTCCTGGAACACCTTGCGGATGCGCCAGAGGAGGACGCCCACGGTCGGGGCCTCGTCGTGGGAGGGGATGCAGATGTAGATCACGCAGGAAAGGTAGAAGGTGGACGCCGGGGACGGCGGTCTCTCCTATATCCCATCAGACCGCAGAACGTTCGATGAGGTCACGGTAGACGGCGAGCGTCGCCGCGATCATGTGCGCGGCATCGAACTGCCGCGCGCGCGCGGGACCGCCGGCGGCGAGCGTGCTCCGGAGCGCGGCATCCTCCACCAGCCGCGTGGTGGCCACGGCGAAGGCGGCGACATCGCGGGGCGGGACGAGGAGTCCGTTGCGCTCGTGCGCGACGATCTCGGCGATGCCGCCGGTGTCGTACGCCACCGTGGGCACGCCGGCCGCCATCGCCTCGATCACGGCGGTGCCCAGGCCCTCGGCGTCGCCGGGGTGCAGGAGCAGGTCGAGCCCGGCGAGCGCCTGCTGCACGTCGTGCACGAATCCGGCGCGCATCACGCGCACGCCCTGCACGGCGGTGCGCCCGGAGGCGGGTCCGCCGAGGAGCACGAGGCCGAGGTGGTCGCGCGTGGAGGCGGGTAGCCGCGCGATGAGCACCTCCAACTCCGCGTGGTGCCGGGCCTCGGTGAGCGGCCCGACGACCCCGGCCACGACGAGCGTGTGCGGCCAGTCACATTCGGCCCGCCAGTCGCGACGCGGTCCGGTGGCAGCCGCCGGGACTCCGGGGTACACCACAGTGATACGGTCGTCGGTGACGCCGGCGGCGACCAGTGCGTCGCGTACCACAGAGGAGATCGCGACGAAGCGGGCCACCCGTGCACTGGTGCGGAAGGTGCGGCGCGGGATGCTGGTGGCGCGCTGCGTCACCACGAGGAACGTGGCACGGCGCCGCCGGCCGAGCAGGGCGGCGTCGAGAAGGGCATGGGCGCGCGGGTCGTGCGCGTGCACGACGTGGGGACGCCAGGTGGCGAGCAGGCGCCGCAACCGGCGGATCGCGAGCAGGTTCATGCCGCTGCGCATCGGGAAGGACGCCGATGCGAGGCCTTCGGCCTTGAGGCGGTGCAGGAGCAGGGAGGCCGGTGGCGCCACGACGAGGGGCTCGATCCCGTCGGCGCGGAGGCCACCGGCGAGCAGGAGCAACTGGCGTTGGCCGCCGCGCCACGTACGGCCGGTGTCCACGTGCAGCACACGGAGGGCCCGCAGCGCGGAAGGAACGGGACGTCGCTTCACGGGGTGAGGAGACTGGGCACGCGCGATAACCTATCGCGCCATCCGACTGGAGGCATTCACGGTGATCGTCGCCAATGTACGTTCCCGGTTGACCCGCGAGGATGTGGGGCTCGCGCTCTCGCTCGTCGCGCAGTCGGGCACGGAGGCGCGCGACCGCAGTGAGACCACGCTGCAGGAGCAGGGCGTGGACGCGCTCCTCGACGACCCCGCACTCCTGCCCGCGCTCGTGGGCACGCCGCGCGGCGCCCACGCCTCGCTGCCGCTCTTCGCCTACGTGGTGGTGCGGCAGGCGCTGCTGCAAGGGGGCGAGGGCGACCGCGTGCTCGCGGACTACGCGGCGGCCATCCTGCTCCACTTCGGGCTGCGCGACCGAGCCACCCGCGTGGCCGAGTCCGACGACGAGACCTACGACACGCTGGCCGGATTGCTCGCGGCGGCCGAGGGACCGGACGCGCGCCGCAACTTCCTCGTGCAGGCGCACCTCGGCAACTACGCGCTCTGGATGAGCGGACTCTTCCCGGACCACATCGCACACCGGCAGTACCGGCGCGGCGGCCCACCGCTCGATTACTTCGAGCAGCTCGGCCGTCGCGGCTTCCAGCTCGCGGCCTCGCACCGCCTCGCCAACGAGCACGGGCTCGCCCTCCTGTTCGCGCTCGCGGCCGAGCGCTTCCCGGTGGTGCGCATCGCGCTCAACCGGATCAGCGACGCGCTCCTCTTCCCGCACCAGCACTCCCCTGACCGCCTCATGCGGCAAGTGCGCGACGAGGCACGCTGGCGGCGACCGGACTAGATTCGCGGACACGCACGTCGTCCCGTCCTACCGGAGTCGCCAGGTGTTCGAATCCCTTCGCGCCACGCTCGCCGACCTGCTCGGCGGGCGCGTGGCCCCCGCGGACCGCCGGCTCGTGATCGCCGACATGAAGCGCTCGCTGGTCCAGGCCAAGCTGGGCGTCGAGGACCTGCGTGACGGCCTCGAGGTGACGCGCCGCCGGCTGGCCGAGGAGCGCGAGAAGCTCGCCACCGCCACCCGCCGCCGGACGCTGGCCGAGGGCATCCAGGACACGGAGACGGTCACGCTCGCCGCCAAGTACGAGGCGCAGCACGCGGAACGGATCGCCGTGCTCGAGCGCAAGCTCGAGGCGCAGGAGGCGGAGTGTGGGCTCGCCGAGCGCGACTACGACGGGATGGTGAAGCAGCTCAAGCAGGCGAGCGCAGGCGCCGGGAGCGGACTCAACGCCGAGTCGCGCGGCCCGACGGACGAGGAGCTCGGCCTGCCGGACGATGCGCCGCTCCGGGGGGAACTCGACGGCCTCGCGCGCCGCCGGGACCGGGCGGAACGCGAGGCCGGAGCCGACGCGGCGCTCGAGGCGCTCAAGCGCAAGATGGGGAAGGAGTAGGCCGCTCGCGCGGCGCTACTTCACCCCCGTCATCATCTTCCGCACCGGCACCACCATCAGGCCGAGCACGACCGTGGCGCCGAAGAGCATGACCGTCGTCGCGGTGAAGAGCCTGGGCATCTCGTCGAGCTTGCTCGGGTCGACATGGCCGCCCACGAGTCCCGCGATCAGGTTGCCCACAGCCGACGCGAGGAACCAGATGCCCATCATCTGCCCGACGAACGCCTTGGGCGCGAGCTTCGTCATCGACGAGAGCCCCACCGGACTCAGGCAGAGTTCGCCGATGGTCTGGAAGAAGTAGCTGGCCACGAGCCACCAGGGCGAGACGAGCGCCGTGCCGCCACTGGCCACCACCTTGTTGGCGGCGAAGATCATCAGCAGGAAGCCGACGCCCGCGAGAAAGAGGCCGAGGGCGAACTTGGTCGGGCTCGAGAAGTCGAAGCCCCGCTTGGCGAGGCCCACCCAGAGC
>JAOUHR010000359.1 GCA_029884515.1 Gemmatimonadota bacterium | reverse complement strand
TGACAGGCCACGACGCCGGTGGCGGAGTGGGGCGGCCAGCTCGTGCGCATGGCGCAGGAGGAGGATGCCGTGATCGGCCCGGACGGCCGCGCCCGGTGGGCGATCCGGCGGCAGTCCGAGTTGTTCCTGGTGCGCTGAACCCGATAGGTTACGGCGGTATGAAGAAAGGCAGGAAGGAACTGATCGTGGTGGGCGACCGCGTCCTCGTCCGGGTCGAGGATGGGGAGGAGCGCTCCAAGGTCGGCCTCTACCTGCCCGCGACCGCGGTGGACAGCCAGGCGGTGCAGGGCGGTACGATCGTCGCCACCGGTCCAGGCCAGCCGCTTCCCGAGGTGAGCGACCACCTCGACGAGCCGTGGCGGATCGGCGCCGCGAAGGACATGCGGTTCGTGCCGCTCCAGGCGCAGGTCGGCGATTACGCGCTCTTCTTCAGGAAGGCCGCGGTGGAGATCACGTTCGAGGGAGAGCGCTTCCTCGTCGTGCCGCAGGCCGCGATACTCGCACTCTCGCGGGAGTAGCAGTGCCGGAGCGTCGGACTTCCCGACGCCTACGCAGCACCGAACGTTCGAGACCAGGCCCGAAACCCATGGAACTCCGCATGCAGATGTACGATGAACGGATGGTCGCCCCGATGCGCGCCGAACTCACGCGGCTTGGCATCGCGGAGCTGCGCACCGCGGTTGCGGTGGACGAGGCGCTCAGGGGCGCGAGCGGTACCCAGCTCGTGGTGGTGAACTCGGTCTGCGGCTGCGCCGCGCGGAACATGCGTCCGGCCGTCGCCGCGGCGCTGGTGCACGCCGTCAAGCCTGACAAGCTCTACACGGTGTTCGCGGGAAACGACGTGGATGCCACGCGCCAGGCGCGCACCTACTTCACTGGCTATGCGCCGAGCTCGCCGAGCATCGGGCTGCTCCGTGACGGGAAGCTCGTGCACATGGTGGAGCGCTGGCAGATCGAAGGACGCTCGGTCGAGGCAATCGCCGCGGACCTCACGGCCGCGTTCGACTCGCACTGCGGTGTGACGAGCGGCGCGAACTAGCGCGCGCGCGGCCTACGACGCCCGCACCCACTTCACGAGTTCCTTCAGGCTCGGCCGCTTGCCGTACATGAGCAGGCCGATCCGGTAGATGCGCGCCGAGACCCAGATCGCGGCGGCGCACGCGAGGAGGAGCCCGAGGAGCACGGCCGAGATCTCCCACCCCGACACCTGCGTCGCCGTCATCCGCATCGGCATGATGATCGGCGCCGAGAAGGGGAGCCAGCTCATCACCTCGGCGAGCCGCCCGGTGGGGTTGGTCATCACCGGCTGGACGAAGATGATGCTGAAGACGAGCAGCATGATCACCGGCTGGGCCGCCTGCTGCGCTTCCTCCTGGCTCCCCACCATCGCGCCGACCGCCGCGAAGAGCGAGGCGTAGAACGTGTAGCCGAGGAGGAAGAAGAGCACGAGCGCCACGAGCACCATCGGCTCGATGCTCGGGAAAGAGATCGCGGGCATCCCCTGGATCCCCATCGCGCTGAAGATCCGTCCCCGCTGCGTCCAGAAGCCGATGCCGCTGGCGAGCCAGACGAGCTGCTGCGTGAGCCCCACCGCGCCCACGCCGATCACCTTGCCGGCGAGCAGCACGTCGGCCGACACGCTCGACATGATCACCTCGGCGACGCGGGTGGTCTTCTCCTCCATCACGCCGCGAAGGATCGCCTGGCCGTAGAAGATGATGCTGATGTAGAGCAGGAAGGCGACGCCGAACCCGAAGATCGCACCGGCGAGGCCGGAGCCGCCCTTGCCCGTGTCCGTGACGCGCTCGGCCGTGAGGTTCACGCGCAGCCGGGTGAGCGACTCGGCCGTCTGCTCGTCGATGCCCGCGGCCTCGATGCGCGACGAGAGCAGGGCGGCGCGCACGGCCGCCTCGATGGCCTCGGTCTCGCCGACGGAACCCGCGTTCCGGCCGGCATAACGGGCCCTGCCCGTGGATATCGTCGCGGAATCCACCGTCAGGTAGCCCACCAGGTCGCGCTTGATCACCGCGTCGAGCAGCTCCGCTTCCGTCGTGGGCACCTCGGCGGGCGTCACGACGTCCACGGTCGCGATCGCACTCGACGAAGCCTGGAGTTGTGGTGGCACGAGCCTCTGCGCGATCCGCACGCCGAGTCCGGTGCCGGTCGCGTCGATGATGCGCACGTTGCTCACTCGCGCCTCGCGCATCCCGCGCACGCTCAGGTAGCCCGGCAGCACCATGATCGTGCCGAAGAAGAGCGGCCCGAACAGCGTGACGATGACGAACCACTTCGACCGCACGCGCTCGAGGTACTCGCGCTTGATCACCACCCAGAGCTTACCCATGGCCGGTCATCCCCGCTTCGACGCCCTTGGCGCCGACTCGCTCAAGGAAGATCTGGTGCAGCGACGGCTGCACCCGCTCGAATCGCTGCACGCGCACGCCTGTCTCCATGACCCGCTTGAGCAGGAGCTGCGGGTCGGCGCCCTCCTGCATCTCGATCTCGAAGAACCGGCTCTGGTCGTCCACGCGCTCCACGAGCGCACGGTCGCGGAACACCGCGGCGAGCGCGTCGCCGCCGCTGCCGTCGAGGGCGAGCACCACCGTCCGGCCCGCGTTCTCCGCCTTCACCTCGGCCACCGTGCCGTCGAGCACCTTCTCGCCGCGCGCGATGATGCACACCGAGTCGCAGAGCCGCTCGGCGTTGTCCATCAAGTGGGTGGAGAAGATCACCGTCTTCCCGCTCCGCTTGAGCTCCACGACCGTGTCCTTGAGGGCTTGCGCGTTGATCGGGTCGAGGCCGCTGAACGGCTCGTCGAGGATCACCAGGTCGGGGTCGTGGAGTAGCGTGGCGATGAACTGCACCTTCTGCTGCATGCCGCGTGAGAGCTCGTCGATCTTGGCCGTGCCCCAGTCCTTCTCCGGCGTGCGGAGCGAGAGCCTGTCGAGCCACTCGTCGATCCGCGAATCGGCAACGCGGCGCTTCACCCCCTTCAACTCGGCCAGGAACCGGAGTACGTCGCGCACGGCCATCTTCTTGTAGAGGCCGCGCTCCTCCGGGAGGTAGCCGAGGCGGTCCAGCACTCCGCCTTCCTTGTGCGAGCGGCCGAAGAGCGTGATCGAGCCCGAGTCGGGTTCGATGATGTCGAGGATCATCCGGATCGTCGTCGTCTTGCCGGCGCCGTTCGGGCCGAGGAGGCCATAGACGGCGCCACGCGGCACGGCGA
>JAOUHR010000031.1 GCA_029884515.1 Gemmatimonadota bacterium | reverse complement strand
CGAGTGGGCGGACCCTGGGACTCCAGTCCACCGCCTGATCCACCCGGAAGGTACGCGGCCACGCGACCTGGCGCAGGAGCGGCTCGTCGGTGACGGCGAGCGCGGCCGCGTCGGCGACGTCGTGACGGACGTCGGCGATGATCGTGCCGGGACGCCGCGCGCGGGCCGCGTGCACGCGGTTGGTCAGCAGGATCACGAACATGTCGCGGTCGGGGTCGAGCCAGATCGACGTGCCGGTGAATCCCGTGTGCCCGTAGGCGTGTGCGCTGAGGTACTCCCCGGCGCCGCGCTCCTGGTTCGCGACCTCCCAGCCGAGCGCACGGTGGTCCGCGACCGGCGTGATGAAGCGGGCGATGGTCGTGTCCGTGACGATCCGCACGCCGTTGTAGGTGCCGCCGTTCAGCAGCATCTGCGCGAAGATCGAGAGGTCGGTCGCCGTCCCGAAGAGACCGGCGTGACCGGAGACGCCGCCGAGCGCGAACGCGGACTCGTCATCCACCTCGCCGAGCAGCGGGTAGCCGCGCGGCGGCGTGGCGTTCGTGGGCGCGATGCGGTTCCGCAGCGAAGGGTCCGGCAGGTACTCCGTGTCGGTCATCCCGAGCGGGAAGAAGATCCGCTGGGTCACGAACTTGTCGAGCGACTCGCCGGTGATCCTCTCGATCACCATGCCGAGCACTGCAGGCCCGAGGTCGGAGTAGTTGAAGACGGCACCGGGCGCGGTCTGGAGGTTCGTCTCGAGCACCTGGGCGCGGGCTTCGGCCGGTGTTCGGGCCGTCTTCCAGAGTTGGCGGCCCGCCGGGAGTCCCGAGCGGTGCGTGAGCAGGTGCGCGATGGTGACCCGGTCCTTGCTGGGGCCGGTGAACGCGGGCAGGAAGGACTGCACCTTGGCGTCGAGCGGGAGCCTGCCCTCGTCGTGGAGGATCATCGCCGCGGTGGTGAGCGCGATGACCTTCGTGAGGGAGGCCAGGTCGTAGATGCTCCCGGCGGGGTCGACCGCGGCGCTCTTGGGGGACCAGTTCAGCCGTCCGTAGCCCTTCTGGTAGACGGCATAGCCCCGGCGGCCGATCACCACCGCGGCGCCCGGGTACGCACCAGCGGTGATCCCACGCTGCACGATGTGATCCACCGTCGCGAGGCGGTCGGCGGACATGCCGACGGCGCGCGGGGTGCTGACAGGAAGGCCGCCCGAGAGGTGCAGGGCGGCGGTCAGTGTGACGAGCGGGATCAGCATTCTGCGGAAGGGCCTCGGGAAACGCGTACGTACACGTATAGCTACGTGGGCGACGCCCCGGAAGTTCATAGGTCACACTCCGGTGTCACATTTCTGCGTCGTCCCGCGCTCCCGCGGCATCCCCAGCCCCCTGAGGCAACCCTTGAACCGGCGGGCGTGACACACTCACTGTACGGAATGGCCACCGACCACCTCACCATCCGCCGCGCCATCAATGGCGACGAGACGGCGCTGCGGACCCTCTGGGTCGAACACGCGCCGCGCATCGATGCCGTGGTACGACGGCTGGTGGGGGATCCCGACCAGGCGGCGGACATCGCGCAGGAGGTCTGGATCCAGATCTTCCGCGCACTGCCCACTTGGCGTGGGGATTCGCAGTTCTCCACCTGGGCGCACCGGATCGCGGTGAACCGCACGCTGAACGCGCTACGGTCGGTGCGCCGGCTGGCGAAGCTCGAGGTGGTCATGGAGGACGACACGGTCGCGGTGGAGGAGGACATGGATCGTTCATTCCTCGCCCACAGCATCGATGACGCAGTGCAGCAACTCTCGCCCGGCGCGCGCACGGTGTTCGTGATGCACGACGTGGAGGGATACACCCACGACGAGATCGCCCAGGAGCTGGGGATCACCGCGGGGGGATCGAAGTCCCAGCTCTTCAAGGCACGCGCGAAGCTCCGTCGGTTGCTCGCGCATCTCGTAGACCACACCTCGCCGACGCAGGACCAGGAGCATGTCACACCTCTCGACTGACCGACTCGCCGCCGTCGCGGACGACACGCCCACCGCCGACGAGGCGACGCACCTTGCGGGGTGCTGGGATTGCCGTGCCGAGGTGGCGGCGTACCGCCGCCTCGTGCGGATGAGCGCGATGGCGCCGCTGCCGCAGGAGCCGCTCACCGCGTGGTCGCGGCTCGCGCCGCAACTGCGTGCGGAAGGGATCATCGTGGATGCAGCGCGAGCGACGCCTGCCTCGACTGCCGCCGTCGCCGCCGCGCCGCACGCCGCACCCGCCTGGCCTGGTGCCGGGCGGCCGGTGCCGCTGATGGTCGCGCGCTCGCCGGTGCGCACGTGGACGCTCCGCGCCGCCGCGGGCCTCGCGCTCCTGGTGGGTGGCACCGTGCTCGGCCGCGCGACCGCGACGGCGCCCGGCGCACTCCCGCTCGGCATCCCGGCGGCGAGTCAGGCCGTGGTATCCGCGCCGAGCTTCGCGAGCAGCGACGACGCGATCCGCACACTCGCGGTGGCGCAGCAGCAGTACCAGGCCGCGGCGGCCTTCCTCGCCGGGCAGGACACGAGCGCGCGCTTCATCGGCATGAACCAGGATTCCTACCAGACGCGACTGACGGCGCTCGACGAGATCGCGGCGGCAACACGCGCGGCGCTCTTCCGCGCGCCGCAGGACCCGATGCTCAACCAGTACTACCTCACCACGCTCGGCGCACGCGAGGCGACGCTGCGGCAGATCGGCGCCACGATGCCGGCGAGCGGCCGGCTGGAGCGGTACTGATGCGCCCGTCGTCTCCAGCGGGCGTCGTGCGGCGCGCCGCACGCGCCGCGATGGTCTCGCTGGGCGTGGTGCTCGCGGCGGCCAGTGCGGCGGGCGCCCAGCAAGTGCGCGTGATCCAGCGCGAGATGCCGGCGGGGCGCGACTCCCTCGTGGAGCGCCTCCTCGTCGCCAAGGCCGCGGAGGTGCAGCGGATGGTGAGCGAGTGGCGCGCGCGCGAGGAGCAACTCGTGCAGCAACTCCGCACCAGCGGCGAGAGCGATGCCGCCACGCGGCAGCGCCTCAACCAGGAGTTGATGACCCTCACCCGCGACGGATTCGCGATGATGAGCGCCATCGAGTCGCGGTGCCGCGACGAGTCTGCGCCGCGCCCCGACGGGTACCTCGGCGTGAACATCCAGCAGCAGTTCATCATCGCCGGTGGCGACATGCGCGCGGAGGAGAACCGCCTGACCTCGGTGGAGCCGGGATCGCCGGCGCAGGAAGCCGGCTTGCGTGCCGGGGACCGGCTGCTCGCGATCGGCGGGCGCGATGCGCGCGCCACGCTCCCCGACCTCGGCGCGCTCCTCGTGCCCGGCCGCACGATCGTCGTGCGCGTCGAGCGCGACGGGACGCCGCGCGACTTCCCCGTGGCCGTCGGTCGCCGCCCCGAGGGTTTCGGCGATTCGTGCGGCGACCTCGAGCGCCTGCTGCTCCCGCTGCGCCAGGCCGTGCCGGGCCGGATGTTCCTCGAGTCGGCGCCGGGTGAGCGGCGCGTGATCGTGCGGTCGCAGGCGGGGGAGCATAGAGCGATCCCGCCGGGCGAGGAGACCCCCGTCTTCCTCTTCCGCAACGGCGACAACCAGATGGCGACCGGGTTCTTCGCGGGGGCGGAGTTCCGCGCCCTGGACGACGGCTGGCGCGACGTGCTCGGCGTGTCGCAGGGCGTGATCGTGAACGCGGTCGCGTCCGGGAGCGCGGCCGCGACCTCCGGCCTGCGGAGCGGCGATGTGATCACCGCCGTCGATGACGCGTCCGTCACGTCGCCGGGCAACCTCGTGCAGCTGCTGGCGATGCGGGAGCGGAACGAAGCCAAGCTCGCCGTGGTGCGCGGGAAGGCGAAGCGGACGCTCACCCTGCAATGGGGTCCTCGCTAGTCGCGATCTCGCTCGGCTGCGCGGGACCTCAGTGCGGCAGCACCCGGCCCGGGGGGAGCGCGTAGACGAGTCGGAGCGTCAGCAGGTCCCGCTCGCTCAGCTCCGAGACGCGCACGTTCGCCGCCATGATGTCGAGCGCGTCGGGCGAGTGGTCGAGCCCGAGGAGATGGCCCACCTCATGGAGTGCGATCGCATAGCTGGCGCGCGGTTCCAACGCGCGGCCGTCGGGCTGGTGGAGAGCGAGCACGATGTCGGCCCCGAGGATCCAGTCGTGCTGGTCGTGCGCCCATCGGGTGCGCCCCGTGGTCCGGCTTTCGTAGCGGTCCACCCAGGTGACGTGCACATCGGCACGCGCCGAGTCGAACACGAAGCGGAACTCCACCGGGATCTCGGCCTGCGACCAGGTGCCGAACGCGCGCTCCACAACGCCGTGCAGCGCGGAGTCGTACCCGTCGAGCGTCGCGTCCTGGATCCAGACCGAGACGGGATCCGCGCGCCGGTCGGGCCAGCGGTAGTTCGTGGAGTCGCGGTCGGCGAGCATCGCCGCGAGGAAGGTCGCGGGGCCGCGCGTCGCGAGGAGGTCGGCGATGCGCGCCTCGTCACGCACCGGCGCCGGGAGGTCCGATCGCCTCACGGTCACCACCGTGCCGAGGTCCTCGGCGGCGCGCAGCACGGAGTCGGCGAAGGCGCTGTCGGCGAGGGTGGCGAGCGTCCGCATTCGCCCCTGCTCCTGGGCGTGGCGCCGCTCCAACCGTTGCCGGACCGCGAAGGCGGCGACGAGGGTGACCGACCCGAACCCCGCGAGGAGGAGGAGGCGGCCCGCGCGCATCAGGTGGTCCGGGAGCTGGCCGGCGTCAGGGACGGCCGGTCGAGGAAGGCGAGCGCCCCGTGGAACGCGGGCTCGGGGTTCTCGAAGAAGGGCATGTGGCCCGCGGCGGGGACCGGCAGCACGCGCGCGTCGGGCACGAGCGCCGCCGTGCGCAGGGCCTCGGCGAGCGGGATCGCGTCGGACTCGCCGTGGATCAGGAGCACGGGCGCGCGCACCGCGCGGAACGCCTCACTCCAGTCGTATCCCTCGCGCCGGAGCCGGGCCGCCACCGTGCTGCCGGTCGCACTCTCGGCGAGCGGCGGCGAGAAGATAAGGAGCTCCTGGTCATGGAACCACGCGGGATACATCGTGCGGCTGTAGAGCGAATGGCGCGTTGGGTCGCTCTCGTGGAGCGCGACCGGATCCAGTGCGTTGAGCGCGGCGAGCGCGTCGTGGGCGCCGCGCACCCGGAGGTGGGCGAGCGCACGGTCGTGCAGCGCGTCGAGCCAGTCGGAGGTTGGGCCCACGGCGTCGAAGGTGACCACGCGCCGCACGCCGCCGGGGTCCGCGGCGGACGCCAGCAGGGCGATCCCGCCACCCCACGAATGGCCCGCGAGGTCCCAGCGTTCCACGCCGAGGGCCTCGCGCAGGGCGGGGATGTCGAGCACGTCGTGCTCGATGCGCGCCGCGCGCACGCCGGGGGGCGACGGCGTCTCGCCGCGTCCGCGCTGGTCGTAGAGGATCACCTGCCGGCCCGCGGCGAAGGGGGCGAACGCGGGCCAGAGCAGGTCGTGGCCGTAGATCATGCCGCCGTTGATTGCCAAGAGGGGCGGGGCGCCACCAGGCACTGCGGGCGAGCGCCAGACCGCGAAGGGGAGGCCCCGCGCCTGCACGGTGAGCCGCTCGAGCGGCGGCGTGCGGGGGAGGCCGCGCCTCCAGGCGAGCATCCGCTCCTTCGCCGTGGGGGTGGTGCGGTCCGGTGTCATGCGCGCGGTGCGGTGGGAGCACGGGAGGTGTGCATCGGCCGGAATCTATTTCCTCGTCGGCCGCCGCTCCCGTTCCCGGGCGACGGCGCTGCCGCGGCACCGCCCGATACCGGCGGCCGCCCGTATGGGCATCGTGGGCGATCGGCACAGTGCGTGGCGACTTGACATAGGGGGAGGGGGTATATAAGATTATACCCCCAGAGGGTATGTTTGCCGTGGTCAACCGGAGTCCCGCATGTCCCTGATGGAGTGGAGCGTCGTCGCCGGAGCGGTCGTCACGATCGCCTGGGTCAACTGGTACTTCTTCGTCGCCGGTCGCGCGCCGGCCCTCGCCGCGGTCGCGGTGACGGACGGCGGCACCGGAGCCGCGATCGCCGAGGTCGTGATCATGGTGGATGGCGGCTACAGCCCGAACACCGTGCGCGTGAAGGTGGGAGCGCCCGTGCGGCTGGTGTTCGACCGCAAGGACGACTCGAGCTGCTCGGAAGAGGTCGTGATCCCCGCGTTCGGCGTGCGGAAGTACCTGCCCACGGGTGCGCGCACGACCATCGAGGTCACGGCCCCGGCCGCCGGCACCTATCCCTTCATGTGCGGCATGAGCATGCTGCGCGGCACGATCATCGCCGATGCCTGACTCCGGCACGCACCCCAGGGCGCGCACCGACGCTCCCGGCACGGGCCACGGTGCCGCGCACGCCGGCACCGTCGTCCGCATTCCCGTCTCCGGGATGACCTGCGCCGCCTGCCAGTCGCGGGTGCAGCGCACGCTGCAACAGCAGCCCGGCGTCACCGACGCGACCGTGAACCTGATGATGGGCAACGCGACGGTGAGGTACGACCCGGCCACGGTCGCGCCCGACGCGCTCGTGGCCGCGATCCGCGAGACGGGATACGGGGCCGAGCTCCCAGCGCCGGAGGAGGACGCGTTCAAGGAGCAGGAGGCGCGCGACCAAGCGACGGCCGCGGAGTTCCGCGCGCTCAAGCTGAAGGCGATCGTGAGCGGCGCCATCGGCCTCGTGGCGATGGGCGCCATGCCGCTCATGCACCGGTTCCCCTGGATGCCGTGGATGCTCCTCGTGGCCACCATGGGCGTGATGGCGACGGCGGGCCGCCACTTCTATGTGCGCGCCTGGTCGGCCTTCCGGCACCACTCGGCCGACATGAACACGCTCATCGCGCTCGGCACCGGGGCGGCGTTCATCTACTCGCTCATCGCGACCGTCACGCCGGCATTCTTCACGTCGCGCGGCGTCCCGGCGGATGTCTACTACGAGGCGATCCTGCTCATCACGGCCTTCATCCTCACGGGGAACGCGTTCGAGGCACGCGCCAAGCGGAACACCTCGGTGGCGCTCCGCGCACTGGTGCAGCTCCAGCCGAAGATGGCGCGCGTCCTGCGCGACGGCGCCGAGCAGGACATCCCGGTGGCACAGGTGACCGAGGCGGACACCGTGATCGTGCGTCCGGGCGAGCGCGTGCCGGTGGACGGCGAAGTGGTCAGCGGCGAGAGCGCGGTGGACGAGAGCATGCTCACCGGCGAGTCGCTCCCTGTGGCGAAGGGGACCGGTGACCGCGTGATCGGCGGCACCATCAACCGTACCGGCGCCTTCCGGCTCCGCGCGACCACGCTCGGCAGCGACTCCGTGCTGGCGCAGATCGTGAAGCTCATGCGCGACGCGCAGGGCTCGCGCGCGCCGATCCAGGCGCTCGCCGACCGGATCTCCGGCGTGTTCGTGCCGGTGGTCATCTCGATCGCCATCGCGGTGTTCGCCACCTGGTTCGTGCTCTCCGGCGCAGCGCCCGCGGTGCGCGGTTTCGCGGCGGCGGTGACGGTGCTGATCATCGCCTGCCCCTGCGCGATGGGGCTCGCGGTGCCCACGGCCGTCATGGTCGCGACGGGGAAGGGCGCCGAGCTCGGCGTGCTCATCAAGGGGGGCGAGGCACTGCAGCGCAGCGGCGACGTGCAGGTGGTGGTGCTCGACAAGACGGGGACCGTGACCGAGGGGCGGCCGACGGTGACGGACATCGTCCGGCACGCCGGCAGCGGGGGCGCAGCGAGCGGAACTGGCGTCGCGAGCAAGGACGACGACGCGCTGCTCCGGCTCGTCGCCTCGGTGGAGAAGAGCTCCGAGCACCCGCTGGCCGACGCCATCGTGCAGCGGGCGAAGGCGCGCGACCTCACACTCGCCGACGCCGAGTCGTTCGAGTCCGTGACCGGCCGCGGGGCGACCGGCGTCGTGGACGGCGTCGCGCTGGCGATCGGGAATGCGGCGCTCATGGCCGACCACGCGATCGACGTCGCGTCGCTCGCGGCCGACGCCGAGCGGCTCGCGGGTCAGGGGAAGACGACGATGTACGTCGCCGTCGATGGCGCGCTCGCCGGGGTGATCGCCGTGGCCGATCCGATCAAGGCGACCTCGCGCGAGGCGATCGCGCGGCTGCACGCGATGGGGCTCGAGGTGGCGATGCTCACCGGCGACACCGAGCGCACGGCGCAGGCGATCGCGCGCGAGGCGGGGATCGACCGCGTGGTGGCGGGCGTGCTCCCCGCGGGGAAGGTGGCGGAGATCAAGCGGCTCCAGGCCGAGGGGCGCGTGGTGGCGATGGTCGGTGACGGGATCAACGACGCGCCGGCGCTGGCGCAGGCGGACGTGGGCATCGCCATCGGTACGGGCACCGACATCGCGGTGGAGGCGGGCGACGTGGTGCTCATGCGCGGCGACCTGAATGGCGCCGCGCGCGCCATCGAACTCTCCCGCCGCACCATGCGCACGATGAAACAGAACCTCTTCTGGGCCTTCCTCTACAACGTGGTGGGGATTCCGATCGCCGCCGGCGTGCTCTATCCCGCGTTCGGGATCCTGCTCAGCCCGATCCTCGCGAGCGGGGCGATGGCGTTCAGTTCCGTGAGCGTGGTGACGAACTCGTTGCGGCTCCGCGGTGCCCGGATAGCTTGAGGGCGCATCCCATGGAACTGGGCATCTACACCTTCGCGGAAGCGACGCCCGACCCGCGCACGGGTCGCACGATCTCGCCGGCGGAACGGCTCGCGCACCTCCTCGAGGAGGTCGAGCTCGCGGACGCAGTGGGGCTCGACGTCTATGGCGTGGGCGAACACCACCGGCGCGATTACGTCGTCGCGACGCCCGCCGTGGTGCTGGCCGCCGCCGCCGCGCGCACGAAGCGCATCCGTCTCACGAGCGCCGTCACCGTGCTCAGCTCGGACGACCCGGTGCGCGTCTTCCAGGAGTTCGCCACGGTCGACCTCCTCTCGAACGGCCGGGCCGAGATCATGGCGGGACGGGGGTCGTTCATCGAGTCGTTCCCGCTCTTCGGCTACGACCTGCGTGACTACGATGCGCTCTTCAGCGAGAAGCTCGAGCTGCTGCTCGCGATCCGTGAGAACGAGCGCGTCACCTGGCATGGTGCGCACCGCGCGCCGCTCGAGGACCAACTCGTGCTGCCGCGCCCGGTGCAGACGCCGCTCCCCGTCTGGGTCGCCGTCGGCGGCACGCCGCAGTCGGTGGTGCGCGCCGCCTCGCTCGGCCTGCCGATGGCGCTGGCGATCATCGGTGGCTCGCCGGAGCGGTTCAAGCCGATGGTGGACCTCTACCGGCGTGCGGCCGCAGAGGCGGGGCACGACCCGGCCACGCTCCCGGTGAGCATCAACTCGCACGGCTTCATCGCGTCCGACTCCGGCGCGGCGGCGGACGCGGCCTTCCCGCCCTACCTCGACGTGATGGGGCGCATCGGCCGCGAGCGCGGCTGGCCGCCGCCAACGCGCCGCCAGTTCGACGCCGAGCGTTCGCCCACGGGCGCACTCTTCATCGGCGATCCGCAGCAGGTGATCGACAAGGTCCTCTGGGAGCACGAGCTCTTCCGCCACGACCGCTTCCTGATCCAGCTCAGCGTGGGCACCATGCCGCACGACCAGATGCTCAAGGCGATCGAGCTCTTCGGCACCGTCGTGGCGCCCGCCGTCCGGAAGGCGCTGGCCCCCGAAGCTGCCTCGGTTCCCTGACCGATGCTCGTTCCGAAGCTGGTCACCACGCTTCGGGGCTACACGCGGGCACAGCTCACCGCCGACCTCACGGCCGGGGTCATCGTCGGCATCGTCGCGCTCCCGCTCTCGATCGCATTCGCCATCGCGAGCGGTGTCACGCCGGACCGCGGCCTCTGGACCGCGATCGTCGCCGGGTTCCTGATCTCCGCGCTCGGCGGCTCGCGCGTCCAGATCGGCGGACCCACCGGCGCCTTCGTGGTGATCGTCTACGGGATCGTCCAGCAGTACGGCGTGGACGGGCTGGTCGTCGCGACGCTCATGGCAGGCGTGATCCTCGTGGCGATGGGGCTCTTCCGGTTCGGCGCGGCGATCAAGTTCATCCCGCACCCGGTGGTGGTCGGGTTCACGAGCGGCATCGCGGTGATCATCTTCTCGAGCCAGGTGAAGGACTTCCTTGGCCTGCAGATGGGCGCGGTGCCGGCGGACTTCATCGAGAAGTGGCGCGCCTTCCTCACGCACGGCGGCGGCGTGAACCCGACGGCGGTCCTCGTGGGGACGCTCGCGTTGCTCATCATCGTCGCCTGGCCGCGGGTGAGCCGGCGCATGCCCGGGCCGTTCGTCGCGCTGGTGGTCGCCACCGTCCTCGTCCAATGGTTCCATCTGCCCGTCGAGACGATCGGGTCGCGCTTCGGCGAGATCTCGGCGTTCATCCCGATCCCCGCGGTACCGGCGCTCACCTACGCGCAGGTGGTGGGCCTGATCGGTCCGGCGTTCACGATCGCGATGCTCGGCGCCGTGGAGTCGCTCCTCTCCGCAGTCGTCTCCGACGGGATGATCGGCGCGCGACACCGGTCGAACATGGAGCTCGTGGGACAGGGTGTCGCCAACATCGCTGGCGCGATGGTGGGCGGCATCCCCGCCACCGGCGCGATCGCACGCACCGCGACGAACGTGAAGAGCGGCGGGCGCACGCCCATCGCCGGGATGACACATGCGGTGGTGCTGTTGGTCATCACGCTCTTCGCAGGGCACTGGGCGGCGTACATCCCGATGGCGGCACTCGCCGCGCTACTCGTGGTGGTCGCGTACAACATGAGTGAGTGGCGTGTGTTCGTCGGCGAGTTCCGCGGGCCGCGGAGCGACATCGCCGTGCTGCTCGCGACCTTCCTGCTCACGGTGCTCGTGGACCTCACGGTCGCGATCGGCGTGGGGATGGTGCTCGCCTCGTTCCTCTTCATGAAGCGGATGGCGGAGGTCTCGGACGTGACGGCGATCCGGGCGGAGGCCATGGATGCGGACGACGACGCCGCCGGCCTCGCCCGCATG
Organism: Gemmatimonadota bacterium; assembly: GCA_029884515.1. Taxonomy (GTDB): domain Bacteria; phylum Gemmatimonadota; class Gemmatimonadetes; order Gemmatimonadales; family Gemmatimonadaceae; genus Pseudogemmatithrix. Next base: position 897 of record JAOUHR010000031.1, on the reverse strand, counting down.
CCGCTCGCTCCCCGTGACGTGCAGGTGTACGCGATCAATGGGCCCTTCTTCTTCGGCGCGGCCGATCGCTTCAAGGACACCCTGCGACAGGTCGCCGACCGGCCGAAGGTCCTCATCCTGCGCCTCGGCGGCGTGCCGGTGATCGACTCCACCGGACTCAACGCCCTGCGCGACGTGATCCGTCGCAGCCGGAGAGAAGGGACGCGGGTGATGCTCACCGAGGTGCAGCCAGCGGTGCGACGTGTGCTCGACCGGGCGGGACTCGACGGGATGCTGCACGCCGAGGACATCACGCCGACGCTCGAGGTGGCGCTCGGCCAGGTGCGCGGCGGACCGCGCGCCCCGGCGACGACCGGTGAGCATCCCGCGCGGCGAGTGAGCGACCGGATGCGTCAGCGCTGAGCGAGCGCTTCGAGCACCTGCACGCGCACGATCGGATCGGTCTCCGTCTTGGCCGCTCGCGCGAGCGCCTCGAGGTCCCGCGGTTCGCGCCGATTGCCGAGTGCCACGGCCGCGTTCCGCGCGAGCCCGCGGCGCCTGGTGCGCGTGATCGCACTCGTTCCGAAGCGTGCCTTGAATGCCGCGTCGTCGAGCGCGAGGAGCTCGTGCGGGTCGGGCGCCACGCGATCGGCGTGCGGCGCGAGCGTGCCCTCGGCCGGCGGCGCGACGGCGAACTTCACGTTCCACGGACAGACGTCCTGGCAGATGTCGCAGCCGTAGACGAGCTCGCCCATCGGTGCGCGCAAGCCGTCGGGGATCACGCTGCGCGACTCGATCGTGAGGTACGAGATGCAGCGCCGCGCATCCAACACGCCCGGCGCGACGAACGCCTGCGTGGGGCACGCCTCGAGGCACCTGGTGCAGGTGCCGCAGTGCTCGCCGGCGAGGGGCGCGTCG
>JAOUHR010000357.1 GCA_029884515.1 Gemmatimonadota bacterium | reverse complement strand
GTCCGCGTGGGGAATGCGAATCGCGATCTGCTTGCCTTCTTCCACTGACGCCGTGTCGCAACGATCGGCGCGCCACCGCGGTGGCCCTCAGTGCACCGTGAGGATCGCGGACACACCGCCGAACTCGTCGCGCCTCGCGGGGAGCCCGGGTGGTGCCAGCCACGCCCCGCCGTCGAGCCGGACGTTCATCTCATAGCTCCCGGGCGCGAGCGGCACCGCCAACACCCACCAGCCGTCTGCTTCGGCGGTGAATGAGACCGGCGACCACCCCGTGAAATCGCCCGAGATCTCGACGGTACGGGCCGCGGGGGCGCGCACACGGATCTCATACCGCCGTCCTGAGATCTCGCGCACGCGCAGGCCGGTGAGCCCGGCGCGCGTCGCTCGCTCCCGCGCGAGTTCGGACGCGGATCGAGCGATCGCCGGCGCCGCGTTCGATCCCGGTCCGGTGATCCGGAGCCCGAGGAATGTGAAACGCCCTGAGGGTAGCCCCTGCATCAGGTCCGGTGGGTAGGTGCCACCGCTGGCCACGACCGCGACGCGTGACGACATGCGGACTGACGCGCTCAGGCTGCCCCAGGCCTCGGGCGCCACCACGCTTCCGGCAGCCGAACCTCGGCGAAGACCGAGGAAGGCATCGAGTTCGATGCGCGGCGCCCGGAACCGCGCGGAGAGCTGCGTATCGGCGTAGCGGAGCGTGTCCGCGAGAGCCGTCGGCGTGTAGCTCGCCGTCACCCCCACATCCGACAGCTGGAACCAGGTGCCGACCTCTCCGGTCCGGCTCGCTCGCCACGCCACGCCATCCCATACGCGCCCGGCGCCGGCACCGAGCCACGTGCCGGCGCGACCGAAGGACGCGTGCGCACGACCGATCAGTTGGACCTGCCCGCTGCCGGTGCCGTCGGAGTGCGTGCTCCCACCGCCGACTCCGGTGAGCTCCAAAGAGGCCGGACCGAGCGCGGGAGAGAATCCGGAGCCCGCGAGTTGCCCCTGCGCACTCCAACCACCGGTCGTCGGGCTCGAAAGCGTCGAGAAACCCGCGAGCAGCGCATGCGCGGCTTGCACCGAGAGCGCTGGACTCACGCTCAGTGCCGTCAAGTCGACGGCGTCGTCGTACCGCACGCTGACGCCCCCGAACGCGATGCTCGACTGCACGCGCTGTGCAGTCGCCGGGGCAGCCGCCGCCATGAGCGCGCACGCGAGTACGCCGGAGGTGCCCATGCGGCACCTCCGGCGTACCCTCAACCGCAGCCGACTCAATGCGAGCCCGTCCAGCGGATCACGGACGGCGTGCCGGGGGCGGGGGCGGGACCTTCGTGGGTGCGCTCGCCTTGCCGCCATTCTGCGGGACTCCGGTCGGGGCACGCGGCGTGCCGGCACCAGTCGGCCCACCCGGTGTACCGCCGGGACGCGCCGCGCCGGCGCGATCGAGTCCAACCTGCCCAGCCGACCCGGCGGCCGCGTTGCGGGCGGGCGTCAGCGCTTCGAGTTCGGCGTCGGAGGCACGCGCCAGCATGCGGTCGCGCACCCGTGCGAGCGCCTCATCGGAGGGGAGGCCGCGCTCAACGAGACTGCCCATCACGAAGAGGGGCACCGCCAGCGAGCGTCCCGACGGCGCGGACCTTGCAAGATCGCTCACCGCTGAACCATCCACGCCCTGCCGGATGGCCTCTCCACCGGCGTCGATCTCATCGGCCGAGGGCCGATTGGTGGGACGGGCGCTCTCCAGGATGCCCTTCGCAGCGGACATCCGCTCCACCTGTTGCACGACGGACTGCTCGATGTCGGACGGAGCGACACCACGCGCCGCGAACTTGAGCGCACGGTTCTCGATTGCCTGCGCGGGCAGTTCGCGCGCACGGGCCTCGGCGATCCGCGCCAAGACACGCTCGGCGACGTCGGCCGGGAGCACTTCACGCAGACGCGCCGAGGGATCGAACGCCGGCGTCTGTGCGACCGCCGGCGAGGGTGCCAACACCATCGACGCGCCGAGCGCGACCGAGGCAAGGGATTGGATCAAGCGCATGGAACATCCTCCTGAGAGACGCGGTCATCACACACGGACTGCTCTACTCTGGATGACTCGCGGATCCCGCCCGCGGGTCACATCGTGCGGAATCCGCCTCCGTCCAATCGGATGACCGAGCTCTCGCCGCCGAACTCGTCCGACACCCGTGCAGCGAACGGATCCGCGACCCACCGCTTGCCGTCCACGACGAACGCATACTCATACCGACCCGAACCGAGCGGGATGGTGACGCTCCATATCCCATTCTCTCCGGACGCGGTGAGAGGGCGAGCCTCCGCGGACCACCCATTGAAGTCGCCAGCGAGCGCGACGCGCGAGGCCGTCGGGTCGACGAAGACGAACCGCACGAGATGCAGCGTGTCCGTGCGCGCCGTGGCAACCACGGGTCCTCCGGATCCGAACGACCGGGACACGCCCAGCGCGCCGAGCGCCACGATGCCCGCGAACCCGGCGGCGAGCGCGAGTCCAGCGAGCGGCGACAGCGAGAGCGGGCGCGGACGAGTCCACCACCGCGTGAGCGCACTCACCTGGGAGCGTGATCCGCTCTCCCCATCGCCCGCCACCGCGCGCATCACGCTCGCTGCGAGTTCCGGCGGCGCCGATTCCGCGCGACGGAGTGCTCGGCCGACGCGCTGGGCGAACGCATCTGCGGCCATCGACATCGCCGTCTCGTCCGGCCCGGGGCCGCGGATGTTCAGTCGATCCTCACTCATGTCTCACTCCCTCCAGCTGCTCCCGCAGCTGCTCGCAGGCGCGCTTCACCCGCATCTTGAGCGCCGAGACGCCGGCGCCCGTCAGGTCCGCCATCTCCTCGTAACCCAACTCCTCGACGTACTTGAGCACGAAGGCCTCACGGTGCTCGTGGTTCAGCGTCGCGAGGGCCCGTTCGATCCGTTCGAGTGCGAACGGATCCTCGACCACGTCGGGTGCCTCCAGCCGGTCGAAGGAGCCCTCGTCACGATCGAACCGCCCTTCGCGTCGGCGCCGTCTGGTCGCGACCGTGCGACACTCGTTCGCCACGATCTGGCGCAACCACGCACCGAATCGGTCCGGTTCCCGGCAGCGTCGAAGCGCACGGTATGCCCTCACGAAGGCGGACTGCAGCGCATCATCCGCGTCGTCGCGGTCGCCGAGCATGCGCACGGCGAACCGGAACTGGGCGTCCTGATGGCGCCGGACCAGCTCCGCGAATGCCGCCGTG
>JAOUHR010000030.1 GCA_029884515.1 Gemmatimonadota bacterium | reverse complement strand
CGCGCTTGCTGGGAGCGGGATCCGCTTCCGGCGCACGGACCTGGCGGGGGTTGACGACACCCCGGCGCACGTCACGGAGGCCACTGCGGCGGAGCGCCGCACACAGCTCGGGACAGGGGAACGCGCGCTGCACACGGTGGAGCACGTCCTGGCGGCGGTCGCCGGGCTGGAGCTCGACGACCTGCTGATCGCCATGGACGCCGCGGAACCCCCGATCATGGACGGGTCGGCCGAGCCCTTTCGTGCGGCACTCGCCGGCGCCGGCATCGTCGAGCAGGGCGGCAGGGCCGAGGTGCTGCGGCTGCGCGAGCCGGTGCGGGTGGTGGATGGCGAGTCCGTCTACGTCGCCCACCCCGCCGACGCGCTGGAACTCGAGGTGCACATCGACTTCGCACACCCGCGGATCGGGGTGCAGGACGGGAGCTGGCGGGTCACGCCGGAGAGCTTCTCGCGCGAACTCTCGGCGGCACGCACATTCGGGATGCTGGAGTGGGTGGAGGACCTCCGGGCGAAGGGCCTGATCCAGGGCGCGTCGGCGGAGAACACCATCGTCCTCGATGCGCACGACGTGGTCGGCACGACGCTGCGCTGGCCGGACGAGTTCGTGCGGCACAAGGCGATGGACGTGGTCGGCGACCTGGCGCTCGCGGGGATGCGCGTCGCGGCGCGCATCTCAGCGACGAAACCGAGCCATCGCGGGACCGTGACGCTCGTGCGCGAGATGCTTGCGCACGCGGTGAGGCTCAAATCGGAGGAACGTGTGCTGGAAATCGAAGACATCATGAAGATCCTGCCGCACCGATACCCCTTCCTGCTCGTCGACCGGATCATCGAGATCGAGGAGAAGAAGCGGATCGTCGGCATCAAGAACGTGACGATGAACGAGCCGTTCTTCCAGGGGCACTTCCCGGGGCACCCCATCATGCCCGGTGTGCTGATCGTGGAAGCGATGGCGCAGGTCGGTGGCGTGCTACTGCTCGGCACGGTGGACGACCCGGACACGAAGGTGGTGTACTTCATGTCGCTCGACAACATCAAGTTCCGGAAACCCGTGCGCCCCGGCGACCAGCTCCGATTCGAGATCGAGCTCGTGCAGCTGCGCGCACGGGTGTGCCGGATCGCCGGCGTCGCCAAGGTGGACGGGGTCGTGGTGTGCGAGGCGGAGATGGCGGCGATGGTCCGCGACCGATGAGCCCGCGCATCCACCCCACGGCGATCGTGCACAAGGACGCCGAGCTCGCCGACGACGTCGAGGTGGGGCCGTGGGCGTACATCGGGCCGGACTGCACGGTGGCCGCCGGCGGCGTGATCCAGATGCGCGCGACGCTCGAGGAGCACGTGCACCTCGGGCCTCGGGTGACGGTGGGGATTGGGAGCGTGCTTGGCGGCCGCCCGCAGGACCTCAAGTTCAAGGGCGAGGTCACCTCGGTGGAGATCGGCGAGGAGACGACGATCCGCGAGTACGTGACGGTGAACCGCGGGACCTCCGAGTCGCTCAAGACGACCGTGGGCAAGAAGTGCTTCCTGATGTCCTACGTGCACCTCGCGCACGATTGCCATGTGGGCGACGGGGTGATCATCTCCAACGGCACACAACTGGCCGGGCACGTGCGCATCGACGAGCGCGCGATCATCTCCGGTCTTTGCGCGGTGCACCAGTTCGCGAAGGTCGGGCGCCACTCGTTCATCGGCGGGATGTCGCGCGTGGCGAAGGACATCCCGCCCTTCGTGAAGGCGGTGGGCAACCCGGTGAAGCTCTACGGGCTCAACTCCGTGGGCCTGCAGCGGAGCGGGTTCCCCGAGCCGGTGGTGGCGGAGCTGAAGAAGGCCTACCGCCTCTTCTTCCGCTCGGACGTGAACGTCACGCAGGCGATGGAACGCGCGCCCAAGGAGCTCCATCCGTTCCCGGAGGTGCAGGCGCTGATGGCGTTCGTGGAGGAGAGCCGGCGCGGGATCGTGATATGAGCGCGCCCCTGCGGATCGGCGTTGCGGGCACGGGGAGCCTCGGCTACCACCACGCGCGCCTCCTCCGCGACGTGCAGGGCGTCACTTTCCAGGGGTTCTACGAGGCCAACGCCGAACGCCGGGCGGTGGTGATGCAGGAACTCGGCATCAAGGCGTACCCGACGCTCGCGGCACTGCTCGACGACGTGGACGCGCTCTCGATCGTCGTGCCGACCTCGAAGCACCACGAGGTGGCCATGGCGGCGCTGGCCAAGGGCAAGCACCTGTTGATCGAGAAGCCGATCACGGTGACCCTGGCGGAGGCCGATGAACTCCTGGCGCTGGCCGAGCGACAGGGCGTGCTGATCCAGATCGGGCATATCGAGCGGTTCAACCGCGCGATCCGCGCGGCGCTGCCGCACGTGGACCGTCCGCTCTTCATCGACAGCGACCGGCTCGCCCCGTTCAACCCGCGCGGCTCGGACGTCGCGGTGGTGCTCGACCTGATGATCCACGACATCGACCTCGTGCTCACGCTCACGGGCTCCCCCGTGCGGGAGGTCTCGGCGGCGGGACTGCCGGTGCTCACGCCGTCGGTGGACATCGCCGACGCGCGCATCACGTTCGAGTCCGGCGCGGTGGCGACCATCACGTCGAGCCGGGTCTCCAAGGATCGGATGCGGAAGCTCCGCATCTTCCAGCGGAACGGGTACCTCTCGCTCGACCTCGCGGCTGGCACGGGCGAGATGTATCGCCTGCGGGCCGACGTGGACCTCGCCACGCTCGCCAAGCAGGCGCAGGCGCTCGAGGCGTTCGTGGAGCGCGTGCCGATCGACGCCCCCGAGGGCGAGCCACTCCGCCTCGAACTCGAGAGCTTCGCCGCAGCGCTGCGAGGCGCGACGCCCGTGGCGGTGACCGGACGCGCGGGCCGCGACGCGCTCGCCGTGGCGCTCCGCATCGTGGCGGACATCGAGCGCTCGATCCCCGCGATCGGGGCATGGACCCCAGGCCGCGGTGCGTGAGATCCTGATCCTGGCGGGCGAGGCGTCCGGCGACCTGCACGGCGCCATCCTCGCCGAGCGGGTGCGGGCGCTGCGGCCGGAGGTCGCGCTCGTGGGCACCGGAGGCAGCCGGATGCGCACCGCGGGCGTCGAGATGCTGGAGGAGCACGAGGGCGTCGTCGGATTCGTGGAGGTGCTGCGCCACATCCCCGCACACCTGCGCCTGCTCAAGCGCCTGAAGGCACGGCTCGCGGAGGGACGCGTGGCCCTCGTGATCTGCATCGACTATCCGGGGTTCAACATGCGCGTGGCGGCGGCTGCGAAGTCCGCCGGCGTGCCGGTGCTCTACTACATCACCCCGCAGGTGTGGGCGTGGCGCTCGGGCCGGCTCAAGACGATGGCGCGGGTGATCACGAAGGCCGCGGTCATCCTCCCGTTCGAGGAGGAGCTCCTGCGCGCCGCCGGCGTGGACGCGACGTTCGTCGGCCATCCCTTGCTCGACCGCGCCCGCGCGATGCCCGATCGCGCGGAGGCGCGCCACCGTATCGCCGTGCCGGTGGAGGGCGAGATGCTGGCGCTGTTCCCGGGGAGCCGGGCGCAGGAGATCCGTCGCCACCTCGCCGACTTCGTGAGCGTGGCCCGCCTGCTCGAGGCGCGTCGGCCCGGGCTGCGCGTGATCCTCAGCGTGGCCCCGACGATCGAACTCCGCGACGCGGAGGTGCCGTTCCCGTTGGTCCGTTCCGCCTCCTTCGACGTCCTGCGCGCGGCCGACGTCGCGCTCTGCAAGAGCGGGACGACGACCCTCGAGGCGGCGGTGGCCGGGTGCCCCTGCGCCATCGTGTACCGCACGAGCCCCATCTCATTCGCGATCGCGCGGCGGCTCGTGCGCATCCCCAACATCGGGCTCCTCAACATCGTGGCCGGCCGCCAGGTGGCGCCGGAGTTCGTCCAGGATGCGTTCCGGCCCGCTGCCGTCGCCGACGCGCTCGACCCGCTCTTCGATCCCGCCAGCGCCCCGCGCCGGGCCATGGAAGCGGGACTCGCGGAGGTGCGTGCCCGACTCGGCCGGCCGGGGGCCTCGGAGCGGGTCGCCGCGATGGCCGCGGGGATGATCGCGTGAATGCGAGCGCCGAGGAGCGTCGCGTGCGCTGGATCGTGCGCCTCGCCGCGCCGCTCGTGCGCCTGCTGGCGATGACATGGCGCTACGAGGAGGTGAACACCGCGCCCTGGCTCGCGCTGCGCGCCCGGAGACAGGCCTTCATCTTCGCGCTCTGGCACGGGCACCTGCTCGGGCTCACCTGGCGCCGCCGGCGCGAGGGGATCACCGTGATGATCAGCGAGCACAGCGACGGCGAGATCGTCGCCCGGCTCGTCGAGCGCTGGGGGTATCGCACCGTGCGCGGTTCGACCTCGCGCGGGGCCGGCCGCGCGCTGCTGGCGATGGTGCGCGAGCTGCAGGCCGGCCGGGAGTTCGCCATCACGCCCGACGGTCCGCGGGGACCCGCCGGCGAGCCGGCGCCGGGGATCCTGCTCGCCTCGCACAGGGCGAACGTGCCGGTGGTGACGATGCGCGGCGAGGTCTCGCGGGCCTGGCGCCTGCGCAGCTGGGACCGGTTCATCGTGCCCAAGCCGTTCGCGCGCATCCGCATCACGTACGGGGAGCCATGGGTGGCGCCGGGCAGCGGCGAGCGCGACCTCGCAGAGATCCAGGCGCGCCTCGGGCCGGCGCTGGAGCCCGCCGCGTGAGCCGAGGCACCGCTGGGCGCTTCGAGGCGCTCTGGTCCCGCGAGGGCGCAGGCGCCGCGCTCCTCACACCGCTCTCGTGGCTCTATGCCGCCGGTGCCGGACTCCGGAACGCGGCGTACGACGTCGGTCTCCTCCCGGCCGTTCCCCTCGGCGCGCCGACCGTGAGCGTCGGCAACCTCTCGGTCGGCGGCACCGGGAAGACACCCGTGAGCGCCTGGATCGCCGGGCGACTCCTGGCGATGGGGTATCGCCCCGGCATCCTGCTCCGCGGCTACGGCGATGACGAACCGCTCGTGCATCGTCGCCTCACGCCCGGGGCGCTGGTGGTGGCCGATGCGGACCGCGTCGCGGGTGCCGAGCGCGCGTACGACCTGGGGGCGCGGGCCTTCGTGCTGGACGATGCGTTCCAGTACCGGCGCGCGGCACGCGACCTGGACATCGTGCTCGTGTCGGCGGAGCAGGGTCACCTGACGCGCCGATTGCCCGCGGGTCCGCTGCGCGAGGGCCGGTCGGCGCTCGTGCGCGCCGACGTGCTGATGGTGACGCGCAAGGCCGCCTCGGTCGCGGTGGCCGAGGAGACGGCCCGGCGCTGGGCAGCGGGAATCCCCGACCTCCCGACCGTGATCGCGTCGCTCGCGCCGTCGTCCCTCGTCCCCGTGGATCCGAACTCCACGGAGGAACCCCTGCCATTGGGGACCCTCCGGGACGCAGGCGTGCTCGCGATCTCGGCGATCGGGGACCCGGCTGCGTTCGAGGCGCAGCTGGCGCGGCACGACGCCCGGGTGAGTTCGGGGGCCTTCCCCGACCACCATGCGTTCACCGACGACGAGGTGACACAACTCGCGCGGCGCGCCGCCGAGTTCGATCTCGCCGTCTGCACGCTCAAGGATGCGGTCAAGCTGGAGGCGCGCTGGCCTCGCCAAGGCCCTGCGTTGTGGTATCTTACACAGGCTGTCAGCATCGAGCGCGGAGGGGCCGAGTTGGACGCCAGGCTTCGCGAGCTCGCGCCGGCCGCCGAGAGCTGACCCCTGACCCGTTCCGCCGGTCGCCACGACCGGTTCTACGCCCTCCATCCCATGGCTGACCTCCGCCTTCCGACCAATACGATCGTCCGGCCCGACAAGGACCGGTTCCTGAACGAGAACAACCCGTTCGAGTCGATGATGTCGCGATTCGACCGCGCGGCCGAGCTGCTCGACCTCGAACCCGGCATCTACAAGGTGCTGCGCAGCGCAGAGAAGGAGATCACCGTCGCGATCCCGGTGATGATGGACAACGGCGAGGTGGAGGTGTTCACGGGCCTCCGGGTGCTGCACAACACGTCGCGTGGCCCCGCCAAGGGCGGCATCCGGTTCGACATGAACGTGAACCTCGATGAGGTGAAGGCGCTCGCCGCGTGGATGACCTGGAAGTGCGCGGTGGTGAACATCCCGTTCGGCGGGGCGAAGGGCGGCGTGATCTGCGATCCGCTCAAGATGTCGGTGGGCGAGCTGGAGCGCGTGACGCGCCGCTACACGGCGGGGATCATCGCCACGCTGGGCCCCGACTCCGACGTGCCGGCGCCGGACGTGAACACGAATGAGCGGGTGATGGCCTGGCTCATGGACACGTACTCGATGCACGTCGGGCATACCGTGAACGCGGTGACCACGGGCAAGCCGGTGGAGATGGGTGGGTCGCTGGGCCGTCGCGAGGCGACGGGGCGCGGCGTGATGATCGCGACCACCGAAGCGCTCGAACACCTCAAGATGGACGTGAAGGGCGCGACGGTGGCGGTGCAGGGCTTTGGCAACGTCGGGTCGATCGCCGGGCAGCTTCTCGCGCGCGAGGGCTGCCGGATCGTCGCCGTCAGCGACCACACGGGCGGGTACCACAATCCTGGCGGGCTCGACATCGACGACTTGATCGCCCACGTCAAGAGGCACCGCACCCTCGATGGCTACGGAAAGTGCGACGAGATCACGAACGAGCAGCTCCTCGAACTCGACGTGGACGTGCTGGTGCCCGCCGCGCTCGAGAACGTGATCACCACCAAGAACGCGAAGAACATCCGCGCGAAGATCATCTGCGAGGGCGCGAACGGGCCCACCACGGCGAACGCGGACGCGATCCTCGACGAGAAGGGCGTCTTCGTCATCCCCGACATCCTCGCGAACGCCGGCGGCGTCACCGTCTCGTACTTCGAGTGGGTGCAGAACCGCGGCGGTTACTACTGGACGGAGCAGTTGGTGAACGAGCGCCTCCGCGACATCATGGTGAACAGCTTCCGGGACGTGCTCAGGCTCTCGCAGCAGCACAAGGTGAACATGCGGACGGCGGCGTACATGGTCGCCATCAGCCGCGTGTCGACGGTGCACCGGCTGCGCGGGATCTATGCGTGAACCCGTCGCCACCCGGCGGCGTGGCGGGCGGCGAGGGTGGCGATGAAGGTCTGGGTGGCCGTCGTCGGGAAGCCGCGGGATGCGGCGCTCGCGACGGCCATTCGCGAGTACGAGACCCGTGCGGCGCGCTACTGGCCGCTCGACGTGATCGAGGTGAAGGAGGAACCAGCGCGGGGCAGCACGGCCGCGGTGGTGATGCGGAAGGAGGGGGAGCGTCTCCTCGCGCGCGTGCCCGCCTCGGCGCGCGTGATCCTCTGCGATGTGGGCGGTGACTCCCTCGACTCGGTGGCGTTCGCCGGCACACTGCAGGAGCAACGGGAACGGGCGCAGGACGTGGCGTTCGTGATCGGTGGGGCGCATGGCGTCGACGTCGCGGTGCGCGCCCGGGCGGAGCGGCGGCTCGCGCTCGCACCCTGGACGCTGCCACACGAACTGGCGAGGCTGGTGCTCGCCGAACAGCTGTACCGCGCCGGCACCATCGGGCGCGGGGAACCTTATCACAAGTGAGTGCGTTCGCATCGTGATGCCCAGCGCCGCCCGATGTACCTCCAGCAGCCGGAACCGCGTCACGGGTCGGGGGCGCGGATGAGCGCACCCCGCGTCGTCACGGAATCACTCGGCGGTGGCCCGCTCTCGCGCGCGGCGCAGGAGGGGCAGGCGCCCGAGGAATGGTACCGGCCCCGGCCGCGCGGTGCCGGGGAATGGCGCGCGCACGCGGAGGAGGTGCGGGCGGAGTACGCGGGGAGCCGCTGGCTCGCGGGCCTGCGACCGGCCTTCGATGCTTCCGGGCACGCGGCGGAGCGCCTGGAGCGCGTGGCCGCGGCCAATGGCGTGGTGGTCACCACCGGGCAACAGCCGGGGCTCTTCGGCGGCCCGACGTACACGTTGCTCAAGGCGCTCTCCGCACTCGCGCTCGCGGACCGCATCGAGAAGGAGACGGGGATCCCCGCCGCCCCGGTGTTCTGGGCCGCGACGGATGATGCCGACTTCGCGGAGGCGTCGTGGACGGCGGTGGCGGACGAGACCGTCGTGAAGCGCCTGACCATCGGCCGGCGCGGGCAGGACGGGCTCGTGATGGCGGAGATGCCGATGGGGGATGTCCGCGGCCAGATCGACCAACTGGTCGCGTCGTCAGGCTCAGCACCGCACGCGGGCATCCTCGAGGCGCTGCGCGCCGCCTACACGGAGGACGCGACCATCGGGAGCGCGTACGTGCAGTTCCTGCGCGCGATGCTCGAGCCGCACGGGATCGCGGTGCTCGACGCCTGGCACCCGGCGACCCGCGCCGCCGCGCGCCCGACCCTCGTGGAATCGCTGCGCCACGCCTCCGCGCTGGACGAGGCGCTCGCCCTCCGCGTGGTCGCGATTGAGCGGGCGGGCTTCCGCGCCCAGGTGGCGCGCATCCCGCGGCTCTCGCTCGTCTTCAAGAGCACCGCCGGCATCAAGGAGCGCGTCCCGATCGCCGTGGCGGCCGACGTCGCGGACCGGGCCGACTCCGTGCTCTCGGCGAACGTCCTGCTGCGCCCGATCATCGAACGGCGCATCCTGCCCACCGTGGGGTACGTCGCGGGCCCGGGCGAGATCGCCTACTTCTCACAGGTGGGGGCCGTCTCCGAGGCGCTCGGCGTGCCCACGCCGCTGGTGCTGCCGCGATGGGCCGCCACCGTCGTGGAGCCGTCCGTTGATCGCCGCCTCGGGCGGCTTGGGTTCGTCCTCGACGACATCCGTACGCCGCACGACGCGGAGCGGCGGCTGGGCGACCGCTCCATGCCTCCCGAGATCCGCACCGGCCTCGAAGGGCTCCGCGAGGACCTCGCGATGCGGCTCGGCGCGCTCGGCGAGGCCTCGGCCGGGCTGGACCATCTGGTGCCGGAGCGCGTGATCGAGGGGGCGCGGCACCAGATGCTGCACCGCGTGGACCGGCTCGAGCGCCGGCTCCGCGCGGCGGCACGTGCGCGGCAGACGGAGGCGGTGCGCGACCTCGCCGCGGTGCGCGCCGCCCTGATGCCGGAGGGACACCGCCAGGAGCGGCGACTCAACGCGGTGCCCATGCTCGCGCGTCACGGCGACCTTCTGCTCGCGCAGCTCAAAGCGGGCGCCGCCATGCACGCGGGGACGCTGGTCGGCAGCTGATGGCCGGGGCTCCGAAGGCCAAGGGCGGCGCGCGATTGGTCGCCGCGGGCATCCTGCTGAGCCGCATCTTCGGGCTCGTGCGGCAGAAGGTCACCGCCTACTACCTCGGCGACGGGGACGCGGCGGACATCCTCGCCTCGGCGTTCCGCATCCCGAACATGCTGCAGAACCTGTTCGGCGAGGGCGTGCTCTCCGCGTCGTTCATCCCCGTGTACGCCAAGCTGCTGGCGGAGGGGAGGGAGGAGGAGGCCGGGCGCGTCGCGGGCGCCGTCGCGTCCCTGCTGGCGCTGACCACCACGGTGATCGTCCTGCTGGGCGTGCTCGCGGCGCCCGTGCTGGTGGCGTCCATCGCGCCCGGGTTCGGCGGCGCGAAGCGCGAGATGGCGGTCCTGCTCGTGCGCGTGATCTTCCCGGGCATCGGGCTGCTCGTGATGAGCGCCTGGTGCCTCGGCGTGCTCAACTCGCACCGGCACTTCTTCCTCTCCTACGTCTCGCCGGTGCTCTGGAACGTGGCGATGATCGTCGCCTTCCTGGTGGCGGGACCGCGCCAGTCCGCCGAGGCGTTGATCGTGACAGTGGCGTGGGCGAGCGTGGCGGGGAGCTTCCTGCAGTTCGCCGTGCAGGTGCCGACGGTCTGGCGGCTGGATCGCACGCTCCGGCTCAACTCTACGCTCTCGGCGTCCACGCGCACCGTGGTCAAGAACTTCGGCCCGGTGTTCGTGGGTCGGGGCGTGGTGCAGTTGAGCGCCTTCGTGGACACGGCGATCGCCTCGCTCATCGGGGCCGGGGCGCTCGCGACGCTCAGTTACGCGCAAGTGATCTCGATGCTGCCCGTGTCGCTCTTCGGCATGTCGGTCTCTGCCGCCGAGCTGCCGGCGATGTCGGGAGAGCAGGGGACCGATGACGAGCGCGCCGCGGCGCTGCGCACGCGCCTCGACCGTGGGCTCGAGCGCATCGCCTACTTCGTGGTGCCCTCCGCGGCGGCGTTCCTGCTCATCGGTGGCGTGCTCGCCGCAGGGCTCTACCAGGGCGGCGCCTTCACGCGCGAGAGCGCCCAGTGGGTCTGGGGTGCGCTCGCCGGCTCCGCCATCGGCCTGCTCGCGGGCACCATGGGCCGGCTCTACGCCTCGGCCTCGTACGCACTGCTCGACACGGTGCGCCCGCTCCAGTACGCCGTGGTCCGCGTGGTGCTCACGGGCGTGCTCGGCTGGAGTTCCGCGCTCTATCTGCCGGACGCCCTCGGCGTCGACGCCCGCTGGGGCGTGGCTGCGCTCACGGCGACGGCGGGCATCGCGGCGTGGGTGGAGTTCGTCCTGCTGCGTCGCTCGATCACACGACGACTCGGGCGCACCGGGGTGCCGTGGCGGCGCATGATCGCCTTCTGGGCCAGCGCGATCGTCGCCGGCCTCGCCTCGGCCGGTGCGGTCGAGCTGGTGCGCGAACGCTCGGCGGTGGTCGTGGCGATCGTGGCGGTCATCGCGTTCGGGCTCGTGTACCTCGGCCTGACGCGCGTGCTCGAGGTGGACGATGCCCGACGCACCTGAGGCCGTCGCCCAGAAGCTGGCGCACCTGCCGGACACGCCGGGGGTGTACCTCTGGAAGGCCGGCGACGGGACGGTGCTCTACGTGGGGAAGGCCAAGCGCCTCCGGCCCCGCGTCCGCAGCTACTTCGGTTCGGACGTGGACGCGAGTGCCAAGACGCGGGCGATGGTACAGCAGGTCGCCGACCTGGAGACGATCGTCGTGCCGTCGGAGACGCACGCGCTGATCCTCGAGTCGAACCTGATCAAGGAGCACCGGCCGCGCTTCAACGTGCTCCTGCGCGACGACAAGTCCTATCCTTACGTGAAGGTCACGGTGCAGGAGCCGTTCCCCCGCGTGTTCGTGACGCGCCAGCTGCTCAGCGACGGCGCCCGGTACTTCGGGCCGTACACCGACGTGGCCGCGATGCGCCGGGCGCTGGACGTGGTGAAGCGGATCTTCACCGTGCGTTCGTGCCGCTACGACATGCCGCGCGAGATGCCGGAGCGGGCCTGCCTCGACTACCACATCGGCCGCTGCAAGGCACCCTGCGTGTTCCTGCAGACGCAGGCCGACTACCGGGCGATGATCGAAGAGGTGGTGATCTTCCTCGACGGGCGCGCCGACGAGGTGGTGCGGCGGGTGCGTGCGCGGATGGAGGCGGCATCGGAGGTGCTCGACTTCGAGCGCGCCGCCGAGCTCCGGGACGCGCTCACCCGGCTGCAGCGGATGGAGGAGCCGTCCGTGGTGCTCGAGGTGGAGGGCGGCGACCGCGACGTGGTGGGCTATGCGCGCGACGGAGAGGACGCCGCCGTCACCATCCTCCGCATCCGCGGCGGGAAACTGCTCGCGCGTGACCACCGGTTCCTCGAAGGGGTCGAGGGCGAGTCCGACGGCGCGGTGCTCTCCGCGTACCTCGTGAGCAGCTACCTCAACGCGCCGGCCCGCGCGCGCGACCTGCTCATCCCGTTCGATTTCGACGACCGCCCGCTCCTTGAGGAGGCGCTCGCCGCGTCGGAGGCCGGCCGCACGCAGGTCCTCATTCCCCAGCGCGGGCCCAAGCGCGAGCTGCTCGACCTCGCGGAGCAGAACGCTCGGCACCTGCTGGAGGAGTTCAAGCTGGCGGGCCAGGACACCGACGAGCGCGCCGCGGACCCCGTGTACGAGCTCGGCCGCGAGCTCGGGCTCGAGAGGCTGCCGCG
>JAOUHR010000356.1 GCA_029884515.1 Gemmatimonadota bacterium | reverse complement strand
TGGTTCTCCTGCGCCAGGTGGAGGTGCGCCGTGCGGTAGACGATGAGCGCGGGGACGATCGCCATCGCCACGGCGAGCGCGATGGCGCAGGAGAACCAGAGCAGGGCGGCCTTCAGGAAGGCCTTCACGAACCAGTCGATCATCGGCGCCTCAGGTGTGCATCAGTTGCTCGAGCACCCGCGGCTTCGCGACGAGGTCGGCCACCGTGTAGCGGTCGAGGACGGCAAGGAAGGCCTCGAGGGCCTTGTCGAGCGCGCGGGCGAGCTCGCACGCGGGGGCGATGGGGCAGTTGTTGGTCGCCGGGTCGAAGCACTCGACGAGGACCATGTTGTCCTCCGTCGCGCGCACCACGTCCCCGACCACGATCTCGCTTGCGGGCCGCGCCAGGTGCACGCCACCCGAACGCCCGCGGATCGTCCGGAGGAACCCCAGCTCCGCGAGCCGCCCCACCACCTTCGCGAGGTGGTCCTCGGACATCCCCATCCGGCGCGCGATGTCGGTGATGCGCGACGGTGTCGCGTCGTGGATCGCGACGTACGTCAGTGCGCGCAGCGCGTTGTCGGTGTGGCGCGTGAGTCGCACCTGGGCCTCGGTGAGGGACGGGGAGCCCCGATCGATCCCGGGGCGCTGTCAATCAAAGATGCATGGAGGATTCACCTTGTCACCCGGGCGCGCAAGCGCGCGGCCGCGCCTCAGCCGGCAGCCGGACCCCGGTACGCCGTGCGCCACCGCTCCACCCTGTCGAGCACCTGCTGCACGGTGATCCGCGGCATCCGGTCGTACCGGTTCTCCATGGAGAGCGGGTAGTCCTCGCCCGGATCGCCATAGGCGTCGATCATGAGGTCGCGGTACTTGCGGTAGGGCCCCACGCGCTTCGGATTGGAATAGCCGATGAGGCTCACGACGGGGCGGTCCAGCGCGACCGTGATGTGCAGCGGACCCGTGTCCGGCGTGAGCACCAGCGCGGCGCCGTCGATGATCCCGACGAGTCCGCGCAGGCCGCCCTGGCCGAGCGCGCTGTACGGCTTCGGGCGCGCGGACTCGAGGATCACCCGCTCGGCGTGCACCTCTCGCGGCGAGCGCGCGCCCACGAGCACCGGCTGCAGCCCGAAGTCGTGCCAGAGCGCGTCGCTCACCTCGGCCCAGCGCTCCGGCAGCCAGTCCTTCTGCGGCTTGCTCGTGGCCACCACGATCGGCGCGATGGGACGGTCGAAGCGCGCGAGGAACTGGCGCTGCCAGTCGCGCTCGACCTCGTTCCAGGGCCCGAGGTCCCAGGTGACCGGCTCGTGCGGCACGCCGAGCCACTCGGCGAACTCGAAGTACTGGTCCTGCACATGCTGCATGGGGCGCGCCGGGATCCGGTGCGTGGTGAAGAGCCAGTTGGCGTCGCGCGCCCGTGCGCGGTCGAAGCCGAGCTTCACCGGCGCGTGGGTGAAGCCCGTGATCACGCCCGCCTTGAGGTACACCTGCAGGTTGATCACGAGGTCGAACGGCCGCGCACGCAACGCGCGGCGGATCTCGGTGAAGCCGCGCCATCCCTTCGAGCGGTCGAAGAGGAGGATCTCGTCCACCGCGCGGTGGCCGCGCACGAGCATCGCCGGCCCCGCCTGGAGCACCCAGGTGACGTGCATCGCCGGGTGCGCGCGCTTGAGCGCCGTGAGGAGGGGGAGCACGTGCACCGCGTCGCCAACGGCCGACATCATCACGATGCAGACGCGGTCCATCCGCACGCGGGTCACCCGCCGTGCGCCACGAGGTCGGCCAACCGCGCGAGGTCGGAGTCGGTGATCGCGAGCGCATCGCGCTCGCGCCGCTTGCGCAGCGAGCGATCCAGGCGCGCGAGGTTCTGCGCGCCCACTGCCGCGTCGTTCTTCCGGCGGAACCGCACGCGATCCACGTCGAGCACCCAGGCGTTCCAGCGGCCGGCCTCGCGCGCCATGTGCACGTTCTTCGCATTCAGGTCGGCGTGCTGTGCGCCGGCCGCGCGGAGGTCGCGCAGGAGCGCGGCGACCGCGACCAGCAGCTCCGCGCGCGTCTCGACGGTGCCCGCCTGCCACGCGCCGGGGAAGTCCGCGCCGTCGGGCAGCCGCGTGGTGACGACGTCCGAGCGGCAGAACCCGCGCCCCGCGGGATAGAGTGCGTATGCCACCACGTCCGGCGTCCGCACGCCCATCTCGCGCAGGCGCAGCGCGGTCGCCAGCTCCCACGGCGCGCGGCCGGGCCAGACGTAGCGGTCCCCGCGCACCGCGGCGAGCACGCCGCCCCGCCGCGCGTGGCGCACCACCACGTCGAGTGTGGTGTGCGGGAGCCGCACGCCCCACGCCGTGGCGCGCCCCTGGAAGGCCCGTGCAGCAGGCTCAGCCGCCGCCCACGCATGCAGCGACTCGGCCACGCCGAGCACGTGCCGCACGCCCGCGACCGCCCCGACGCGCACGACGGCGATCGTGTCCCCGATGTCGAGCCGCTCGTACCCCGCGGGTGCGACGACGTCCGTGTCGCTCACCGCTTGACGCGGTAGACGGGGAGCGGCTGGCTCTTGCCCTTCAGGTCCATCGGCGCCAGCGGCTCGAGCGGCGGGGGCGCGCCGAGCGCGGCGCGGAAGGGATCGGAGAGCAGGATCTCCCCCTTGCCGGCGGCCCCGCAGAGCCGGCTCGACACGTTCACGGGGTCGCCGATCACGGTGTACTCGAGGCGCCGGTCGCTGCCGATGTTGCCGGCGAACACGTCGCCCACGTTGAGTCCGATGCCGATGTCCACGCGCGGCCGCCCCTCGATCTGCCAGCGGGCGTTGAGCCGGTCGAGCTCCTGCATCATGTCGAGCGCGGCCTGCATCGCGCGGTCGCAGTCGTCGCGCTCGCCGATCGGCGCGCCCCACTGCGCCATCACCGAGTCGCCGATGAACTTGTCCAGCGTGCCGCCATGCCGGAACACGCACTCGACCATCTCGGTGAAGTACTCCGACAGCAGCGCCGCCACCGTGTCCGGGTTCATCGTCTCCGACATCGCGGTGAATCCGCGGATGTCGGAGAAGAGCACGGCCACCCGCCGCCTGTCACCGCCGAGCTTCACCGCGTCCGGGCTCGAGGCGATGCGCGCCGCGAGGTGCGGCGTGAAGAAGCGCTCGAAGTTGCTGCGGGCGAGCGCCTCCTTCCGGATCCGCTCGGCGAACTGCCCGTTCTCGAGCGCCACCGCGGCGATCCCCGAGAAGGCGATCAGGAAGTCGAGGTCGCTCTCGGTGAA
>JAOUHR010000029.1 GCA_029884515.1 Gemmatimonadota bacterium | reverse complement strand
CGCCGAGCGGGGAGATCTGGCCGATGAATCCGCGGTCGGTGTCGCCGAAGTGGATGTTGAGCTCGCGGCCGCGCGTGGGCGAGTCGCCCCGGGCCATGTACTGCTTGAGGATCTCGAGCGGCGTCGCGCCCTTCACGAGCATCGCGCCGAGGTTCCGGATGAGCGGCGAGAGGATGTCGCGCCGTTCCAGCGCGAACGCCGAGCCGACGGAGTCCGCCTCCTGCCCGAGCGACCGGAAGAGCCCGCCGACGACCTTGGTCTGGCGGTAGAGCGCGACGAGTCGTTCCTCGAGCGTGCGGGTGAGCCGCATCCAGTAGTAGAGCCCCAGTTTCCGCTCGAGCGGGAGCGACTCGCCGAGGTGTGGACTGCCCGGGCCCTCCGCGGCCCGGCGACGTCGTGGCGGCATCAGTACGACGGCGCGAACGTATGCGCGGGATCCACCTGCTGGTGCAGCTGCACGAAGAACTTCTTCACGTTCCGGTCGAGACGGCTCTCGCCCGTCTGGTCCGTGTGCGCCTCGACGAAGGTGTAATGCCCGCCTTCCATCCTCACCGTGAGCTCCAGCGTGGCGGGGACCTCGGGTGTGCCCACCACGCCGGTGTACGTGCGGGCCCGCGGCCCCGCGCCGGCCGGACGGAGGCCGATGGTCGGGAAGAAGGCGTCGGCGGTGGCGAGCACCTTGTCGGGGTGAAGCGAGGTGCGGTGGAAATGGCGCATCGGATCGGGGGCGGGTGGCTCGGGTGGAGGACCAGAGGGATCGTAGGTGGTGCGGCGTTCGCTCAGGTGCCCGGCGGCGCTTCGTTGCGGATCGTCTGCCGCCAGTCGAGCGTGCGCTGAAGCACCTGGGTCGAATCGCGACGGAACTGGATGCCCATGGCCCACTCGCCGGCGGTGACGAAGGTGAGGGTCGCGCGGTACGTCCCGACCTCGGGGCCGTAGGTGAAGCCGTTCCACGACGTCTTGTGGTCCGCGTTGGTCGCGAAGATGCGCCCCTCGCCGTTGGCGATGGGTTCCTGCGTCTTCTTGTCGCGCACCACCACGGTGTAGGTGATGCGTTCGAGCGCGCGCGGCGGCATCACGTCGGCGCTGACGCGCATCTCGAAGTCGTCCGTCCAGAGGCGGATCACGCCGGCATCCGGCGGCGGTCCGCAGCTCGTGCCCGCCGCGAGCGCGAACGCCAGGGCGAGAAATCCCCGTCGAGTGGCCATCAGGTGTCGTCCTCCGTCGCGTGCGTGACCTGTGCCTCGCCCATCAAGCGGCGCAGCGTGTTCTTGAGCTTCGTCTGCTGGATGAAGAGGTCGTGCTCCGGCTGAAGGCCGGGCGCGGCCATCGGGCTCTTGTAATAGAACGACAGCCACTCCTGCATCCCCCTGAGCCCGGCGCGGTGCGCGAAGTCGCTGAAGAGGGCGAGGTCGAGCACGAGCGGCGCCGCGAGGATCGAATCGCGACACAGGAAGTTCACCTTGATCTGCATCGGGTATCCCATCCACCCGACGATGTCGACGTTGTCCCACCCTTCCTTGTTGTCGCCACGGGGCGGGTAGTAGTTGATCCGCACCACGTGGCTGAAGCCGTCGTACAGGTCTGGGTAGGTCTCGGGCTGCAGGATCGTGTGCAGCACGGAGAGCTTCGACTCCTCCTTGGTCTTGAACGAGGCGGGGTCGTCGAGGACCTCGCCGTCGCGGTTGCCGAGGATGTTCGTCGAGTACCACCCCTCGAGGCCGAGCATGCGCGCCTTGATGCCCGGCGCGAGCACGGTCTTCATCCAGGTCTGCCCGGTCTTGAAATCCTTGCCCGAGATGGGCACGCCCTTGGCGTCCGCGAGCTCGGAGAGGGCCCGCGTGTCCACCGCGAGGTTCGGCGCGCCATTGCAGTAGGGCACGCCCTCCATGATGCAGGCCCAGGCGTACAGCATCGAGGGGGCGATATCGGGATGGTCGGACTCCATCGCCTTCTCGAACGCTTCGACGGATGCGTGCACCGCCGAAGGTCTGATGAAGATCTCGGTGGACCCGCACCAGACCGCCACCACGCGATCCACCCCGCTCACCTTGCGGAACTCGCGGATGTCGGCGCGCAGTTGCTCGGCGAGGTCGCGCTTGTTCTTCCCCTTCTTGACGTTGGTGCCCGTGAGCCTCGTGACGTAGTGCTGGTCGAACACCGCCGGCATCGGCTTGATGGCCGAGAGGAAGTCCTTGAGCGGTTCGAGGTCCTGCGGCGTGAGCACGCCGGCCTTCTTCGCCGCGGTGTAGGCGTCGTCGGGGATGGGATCCCAGGCCCCGAAGACGATATCCTCGAGGCCGGCCAGTGGGACGAACTCCTTGATCAACGGGGCGCGATGGTCGGCGCGCTTGCCGAGCCGGATCGTCGCCATCTGCGTGAGCGAGCCGATCGGCTTCGACGAACCGCGGCGCACACCTTCGACGCCCGCCATGAAGGTGGTCGCGACGGCGCCGAGGCCGGGGGTCAGGATTCCGAGCTTGCCAGTGGCTGGGCGGATCATTCGAGGAAGTGGGCGAGGAGGAGTAGGATCAGGCGGTCACGCGCGCGGTGACGGTGGCGCGCGCGACGTGCCGCATGCGCTGGACGAAGGTGACGACGGCCGCGACGGCGAGGAGCGTGACCACCGCCCGCAGCACGAGCCCGTTGAGCGCGAGCCCGAAGAACGCCTGCGGCGCCGCGAGCAACGTGATACGCTCCGGGCGCTCGAGCATCCCGATCCCCTTCATGTCCACCCCGAGCGCCTCGGCGCGCGCCCGCGTGTACGAGGTCAGGAAGGTCGCGATGAGTCCCGTCATCGCGATGGTGACCATCGTCATCGAATGGTGCGGGTTGGCACTCGCGTAGAAGAACGTGAGCCCGCCGAACAGGAAGCCGTCCGACACGCGGTCGAGCGTCGAGTCGTAGAACGCGCCGAACACCGACGAGCGCCCCGTGCGCCGCGCGACGATGCCGTCCACCACGTCGAAGAACGCCGTCAGGCCGAGCGTCCATCCCGCCGTCGAGATGTGCCCCGACGCGAAGATGACCGCCGCGAGGCACGCGAACCCCGTCCCCATCGTCGTGATGGCGTTGGGCGAGACGCGGCTGCGGACGAACCACTCGATGATGGGTTCGATCAGGCGGAGGTAGCCCGCCTGGATCCAACCCCAGATCTTGCGCATACCTGTCAGTTCCGGGACCGGGCGCCGCGCGGCCTAACCGCTTGCGACGAATAGACCTACAGTGAGCACGCCGCGATGCGCTCCACGGCCCCACTAAGCTATGGCTGTGGGAGACGAGGGGCAACGGCCCCCATTCGAAGCCTGCGCTCAGTAAAGGAGGTAGGGCTTCACGCGGCGCAGGAAGGCCACGATCGCCGGTTGCACGCGATCGATCGGTCCGTCGGGATCGTCCCCGCGCATGATCGCCTCGCGCGCCTCGGGGCTGCCGAATCGCAGGTCGAAGGTCCGTGCGGTCACGCGGAGGGAATCGGGCGCAGTCCGCGCGAGCGCCGAGAGGACCGCCGCGCCCACCCGCGCCGCCTGGAACCGCTCGCGGTCCTCGACCACGATGCGCACGCCGGGGATCGCGCGGCCGCCGTACTTGTTGTCCCCGGGGTTCTCGGGCGTGAAGCGCTCCGCCTCGAACCGCGCGCCACTCAGTCCCTGGTCCTCGAGCAGTCCGACGACCTTCGCGGCGTCCATCCACGGCGCGCCGAAGCGCTGGAACGGGAGCGGCGTACCCCGCCCCACGGAGACATTCGACCCCTCGAAGCCGACGAGCGCGGGATAGACGAGCGCGCTCGTGGGCGAGACCATCGCGGGCGAGGGGACCACCCAGGGCAGGCGCGTGTCGTCCCAGTACATGGACCGGCGCCATCCGCGCATCGCGACCACCTGCAGGTCCACCGGGATCCGGAGCTCGGCGGCGAACACCCTGGCGAGCTCCCCCATGGTCAGTCCGTGGCGCAGCGGCGTCGGGAAGAGCGCGTACGCCTGCCCGCGACGCCCGGGACTCGGGTCCCCGGCGAAGGCGAGCGCGGGATCGAGCAGCGGGCCCTCCATGCGCCCGGAGAGCGGGTTCGGCCGGTCGAGCACGATGAACGGGATCCCGGCGCGCGCCGCGGCACGCATCGAGTAGACCATGAGGCCCACATAGGTCCAGGTGCGCGTGCCGATGTCCTGCAGGTCGAACACGAGCGCGTCGAGGTCGGAGAGGAGCGAGTCGGGAGGCGGCACCGTCTCCCGCGTATAGAGCGAGTGGACCATGAGTCCGGAGCGCGCGTCCACCACGTCGGGGACATTCGTGACGTCCACCTCGCCGCGGATCCCGTGCTCGGGCGAGAAGAGGCGGACGAGCGTCACATTGGCGCGGAAGGCGCGAGGGTCCTTCTGCAGCAGCTCCACGTCCGAGACGCCCTTCGCGTCCACCCCGGTCTGGTTCGTGATCAGCGCGATCCGCCGGCCGGCGACCAGCCCGATGGAATCGTCGAGCAACACGGTGATGCCGGGCTGCACGTCGGGGCGCTCCGGGCGCGACGACTGCGCCCCGGGCGCCCCGACGCAGGCCATGCTCGCCCAGAGGAGGACTACCGCGAACCACCACAAGGAGCCCACCTTTCGCACTCGCCGATGCGCCACGCACTCCTCCGTTCCGCCGGCCTCGCCGGTCTCGTCCTGGTTACGTCGTGCGCGCCGCGCGCCACGCCGGGCACCGCCTTCCCGAGCGGGGGTGCTGCGCTCCGCGGCGTGAGCGCCTCGCTCACCGCGCCGCTCCCACCCGCCGCCACCCGCTGGATCGACGAGACGGTCGCCGCGATGCCGCTCCACGACCGCATCGCCCAGATGGTGATGATCTGGGTGCTGGGGGATTATACCAGCACGAGCGACTCCTCGTTCGCCTGGACCACCGATCGCATCGAGATCGACCACGTGGGCGGCATCGTGATGTCGCTTGGCTCTCCGGTCGAAGTCGCCGCCAAGGTGAACGCGCTGCAGCAGCGTTCGCGGATCCCGCTGCTCGTGGCCTCGGACGTGGAACCCGGCCTCGGCCGCCTCGAGGGAGGCGTCTTCACGCCGGGCCTGCTGGCCGGGGGCAGCGCCACCGTGCTGCCGAACAACATGGCCATCGGCGCCACCGGGAGCGTCGCCTTCGCACGCGAGGCCGGCCGCATCACCGGTCTCGAGGCGCGCGCGATCGGCATCCACCTCGCGTTCGCGCCCACCGTGGACGTGAACAACAACCCGGCGAACCCGGTGATCAACGTGCGGTCGTTCGGCGAGGACCCGCACGCCGTCGCCGTGATGAGCGCCGCCTTCGTGAGCGGCATGCAGGGCGCGGGCCTCGCCGCGACGGTGAAGCACTTCCCGGGGCACGGCGACACCGACACCGACTCGCACCTCGCGCTCCCGATCGTCTCGGCGAGCCGCGCGCGCCTCGACACGCTCGAGCTCCTCCCCTTCCGCGCGGCGATCGACGCCGGCGCCGCAGCCGTGATGAGTGCCCACGTCGCCCTCCCGGCCGTCTCGGGCGACTCCACCCCCGCGACGCTCGTGCCGGCGATCTTCCACGACCTCCTGCGCGACTCGCTCGGCTTCCGCGGCATCGCGGTGACCGACGCGATGGACATGCGCGGGGTCGGGGCCGGATATGGCATTGAGGAGAGCAGCATCCGGGCGGTGCAGGCGGGAACGGACATCCTGCTCATGCCGGCGGACGTCCCGACGGCGATCGCCGCGGTGGCCGCTGCAGTGGAGCGCGGCGAGATCCCGGCCGGCCGCATCGAGGCCTCCGTGCGCCGCATCCTCGAGCTCAAGGTGCGCACGGGCGCGATCCAGCACCCGATCGTCTCCCTCGACTCGTTGCGCCTCGTCGTCGGCTCGGCATCGCACCGGCGGTACGCGCAGACCATCGCCGACGCCGCCGTCACCCTGCTCCGGAACGACGACCGTCAGCTGCCGATGGCCGCGGCGGGCACCACGGCGGTGGTCACCTTCGCCGGCGAGACCGATGTCGCGGCCGGCCGCGCGTTCACGGCCGAGATGCGCGCCCTGCTCCCGTCCACGCGCGCGCTGCGCATCGCACCCACCACGCCGCGTGCGAGGCTCGACTCCCTGCTCCGCCCCGC
The DNA here is from genome assembly GCA_029884515.1 of Gemmatimonadota bacterium. Classification (GTDB taxonomy): domain Bacteria; phylum Gemmatimonadota; class Gemmatimonadetes; order Gemmatimonadales; family Gemmatimonadaceae; genus Pseudogemmatithrix. The sequence continues at coordinate 6,017 of JAOUHR010000029.1, read as the reverse complement.
CGAACGCGTGGTGATCGCGACCTTCGTGCGCACCATCGAAGGCGAGGGGCGGTTCGCCGTCGGCGAGCAGGTGGCCCACTGGATCGACTCGGTGGCGGTCGCGCGCCCCGTGACGGTCGTCGCGTTCTCCAATCCGTACGTGCTGCGCGAGTTCCCCTGGGTCTCCGGCTACGTCGCGACCTTCGGCCGCGGCGAGGCGGTCGAGCGAGCCGCCGCACGGGCGGTCGCCGGCCGGATCCCGTTCCGGGGCCACGCGCCGATCTCGCTCCCTGGCTTCTTCGTCGCCGGTGACGGCGTGCCGCGGGCCGACACCGCCGTGCCGGTGAGCCTGCGCGATTCGCTCGCGATCATCCTCGATCGCGCCGTCGGCGACTCCGTCTTCCCCGGTGCCATCGCCGTGATCGGCGACCGCACCGGCGTGCTCACGCAGGTGAGCGCCGGCCGCATCGACTGGGCCGCCGACGCCCCGCCCCCCGACCTCAACACGGTCTGGGACCTCGCCTCGCTCACGAAGGTCGTCGGCATGACGACGGCGATGATGCAGCTAGTCGAGCAGCGCCGCGTGTCGCTCGACGCGCCCGTGCAGCGCTACCTCCCCGAGTGGACGGGCGCCGGCAAGGAGCGCGTCACCCTCCGCCACCTGCTCACCCACTCCTCGGGACTCCCGGCCTGGCGCGAGCTCTACAAGGAGACGACCTCTGCGGAGGCGGCGCGCCAGATGGTGCTCGACACGCCACTCGAGGCCCTGCCGGGCTCGCGCATGGTCTACTCCGACCTCGGCGCGATCCTCGCCGGCATGGTCGTCGCGCGCGTGAGCGGCGAGACGCTCGACGTCTACCTCGCCCGGCACGTGTTCGAACCGCTCGGGATGCGCGACACGCGGTACCTCCCGCCCGCCGCGTGGCTCCCCCGTACCGCCCCCACCGAGGTGGACCCCTGGCGTGGTCGGCACCTCCGCGGCGAGGTGCACGACGAGAACGCGTCGCGGCTCGGCGGCGTCTCGGCGCACGCGGGGCTCTTCAGCACGGCGGCGGACCTGAGCCGCTTCGCACGCGCCCTCCTCAACGGCGGGACGTTGGATGGCCGGCGGATCGTCCGGGCCGAGACCGTGCGCGAGTTCACGCAGGTGCAGAACGTCCTGCTCTCTCACCGCGCGCTGGGGTGGGAGACGCCGAACGGCACCAACTCCGCCGGACGCCAGATGAAGCGGCCCGCCTTCGGCCACACCGGTTTCACGGGCACCTCCATCTGGATCGACCCGGCGAACGACCGGTTCATCATCCTGCTCACGAACCGCGTGAACCCCTCGCGGGAGAACTCCCGGATCGGGCCGGTGCGGACGGCGGTGGCCGACCTGATGGAGGGCGCGGCCGGGCCCGCGGCGGGCACCTCGCGCGGGACGCCCTGAGGGGGTTTCCGGGGTTGTTCGTGGAACTCCGGGCCCTATATTCCGCTATGTACTGGTGCGCGGCGATTCCGCTGCGCCCGGCGCCCTTCGGAGGGTCTCGATGAGCACGATGAATGCCCCAGAGGTCGCGGTCACGATCACGCCGGCCGCGGCAGTCGAAGTCCAGAAGTTCATGACGGCCGAGAACGTGGCTCCCGAGGTCGGCGGGCTGCGGGTCAGCGTGCAGCCCGGTGGCTGCTCCGGCTTCAAGTACAGCCTCCTGATCGAGGACAAGCCCGCCGAGGACGACACGATCCTCCCCCAGGGGAGCTTCAACGTCTTCGTCGACCCGTTCTCCATGCAGTACCTGAACGGCGTCTCGATCGACTACGTGACCTCGATGCAGGGGTCCGGCTTCACGTTCAAGAATCCGAATGCCACGGGCGGATGCGGGTGCGGCAGCAGCTTCACCGCCTGACGTGAGTTGAGTTCCGGTGTGGACGGGCGTCCCCCAGGGGGCGCCCGTCCTGTTTTCCTCCCCCGCATCCCTTCCGGTGAACTCCGTGGCCTCCGGCTTCACCCTGCTCGACTGGGCGGTCCTCCTCCTCTACCTCGCGGGCACGACGGCGCTCGGCGTCTGGCTCGGCCGGGGCCAGAAGAGTGCGCGCGACTACTTCGTCGCCGGCGGCACCATCCCGTGGTGGGCGGTGCTCTTCTCCATCGTCGCCACCGAGACGAGCGCCCTCACCTTCATCTCGATCCCCGGCCTCGCCTACCTCGGCGACTTCACCTTCCTGCAGATCGCGACCGGCTACCTGCTGGGCCGCATCGTGGTGGCCTACACACTGCTGCCGCGCTACGTGGAGGGGGAGCTGGTGACCGCATACGCGCTCCTCGAGCAGCGGTTCGGCAGGCTCACGCGCCGGTTCGCCTCGGTCACCTTCATGGTGACGCGCGCGTTCGGCGACTCCGTGCGCGTCTTCGCGACGGCGATCCCCATCGCGCTCATCCTCGGGCCGGTCGTCCCCTCGGCGTACGTGATGCCGACGGCGATCCTCGCGCTCGGCGCCACCACGCTCCTGTACACCTACCACGGCGGCATGCGCGCCGTGGTCTGGACGGACGTGATCCAGACCTTCGTCTACATCGGCGGCGGGCTCGGTGCGCTCTACCTCATCGGGTCGGGCGTCGAGGGCGGCTGGACGAGCATTCTCGATCGTGCGGGCTCCGCCGGCAAGCTGCGCGTCTTCGACGCCTACACCGGGCTCGACCGGCCGCACACCATCCTGGCCGGCCTGCTGGGCGGCGCCTTCCTCTCCATGGCCTCGCACGGCGCGGACCAGATCATCGTGCAGCGGCTGCTCACCTCCGGCTCGCTCCGGGACGCGCGCCGTGCGCTCATCGGCAGCGGCTTCGCCGTGATCCTCCAGTTCGCGCTCTTCCTCCTCATCGGCGTGGGCCTCTGGGCGTTCTATGAGGCCCGCACCTTCGCCACGCCGGACCAGATCTTCCCGACGTTCATCATCCAGGAGATGCCGCCGGGGATGACCGGGATCGTGATCGCCGCGATCCTTGCCGCGGCGATGAGCACCGTCTCGGGCTCGCTCAACTCGCTTGCCGCGGCCACCACGCACGACCTCTGGGTGCCCTTCCGCGGCGGGATGGCCGACGGCCCCGCACTGCTCCGCGCGTCCAAGGTCTTCACGCTCCTCTGGGCCGTGGTGCTCATCGGCGGCGCGCTGCTGTATCGCGAGCAGGGCACGCCCGTGGTGGTCATCGCGCTCTCGATCGCCTCGTTCACCTACGGCGGCCTGCTTGGCGGGTTCTTCCTGGCGATGCTCTGGCGGCGCGCGATCCAGCGCGACGCCATCACCGGCATGGCGGTGGGCATCGCCGTGATGAGCGTGGTGGTCTTCGCCGGCCGCATCGCCACCGCCGTGCCCGCCCTCGCGGGACCGCTGGGCCCGGTGGTCGGCATCGCCTGGCCCTGGTTCGTGCTCATCGGCACCACGATCACGATGTCCGTGGGTATCTTGTCCTCCTACACGCACGCCGCGCCCGGCGCGGCGCGCACGGCCTGACCGAAACCCGGGACCCCAGCGCGCAATGACACATCTCGTCGTCGGTGTGGATGGTGGTGGCAGCAAGACCCACGTGATCGTGGCGGACGAGCGTGGCAAGGAGCTCGCGACGCTCACGGGCGCGCCGAGCGCGGTGCGGCCGGGCGAGGCGCTGCACTCGGCGGAGGTGATCGGCGCCCTCGTGCGCGACACGCTGGCCATCGCGGAGCGGGAGGGCCAGCGGCCGCGTGCGCTGGTGGTCGGTGTGGCGGGCGCGGGCCGCGAGGCGGAGCGGAAGGCGCTCCTGCGCGCCCTCGAGGGCGAGGGGCTCGCCGAGGAGGTCTCGGTGGTCGCCGACGCCGAGATCGCGATGATGGACGCCTTCGAGGATGGCACGGGCGTGCTGCTCATCTCGGGCACCGGCTCGGTGGCGTTCGGCCGCGGGCCCACCGGCGAGTTCCGCCGCTGCGGCGGCTGGGGCCCCGACTGCGGCGACGAGGGGAGCGGCGCGTGGATCGGACGGCGCGCGCTGAGTGTGGTGACCTCCTCGCACGACGGCCGCGAGCCCGACACCCGGCTGGTGGGCGCGGTGCTCACCGCGCTCGAGCTCGCGGAAGTCGACGAGCTCGTCGCGTGGGCGGCCCAGGCGAGCCCCAAGGACCTGGCGGCGCTCGCGGTGCCCGTCGTGACGCTGGCGTCGGAGCGCGACCAGCGCGCGAACTCGATCTGCACGCTCGCGGCCGAGGAGCTCGTGTTGCACGTGCGCACCCTGGCGCGGCAGCTCTTCGTGGACGAGCGCGCCTCGGTGCCCGTCGCCCTCGCGGGCGGGATGTTGAGGCGCGGGTCGTTCCTCCGCCGGCTCGTGGAGCACCGCCTCAAGAGCGCGGTGCCCGGTTCGCACCTGCAGGGCGAGGATGTCGTCGCGGCGCGCGGCGCCGTGAAGATGGCGCAGCGGCTCCTGGCCGGCGTCTAGGCCCAACGCGACGGGGGCCGGACGCCACGTGGCGTCCGGCCCCCGTCGCGTTCTGGCTTGACCCTCTAGAGCGTCGCCTCCGACTTGGCCGGGACCATCGACGAGTCCCAGAGCCCCTCGGACTTCGCCACGAATGCGGTGGCGGAGAGGTCGGAGCAGACGTTCACCGTGGTCCGGGTCATGTCGAGGATGCGGTCCACGCCGAGCACGACGGCGATCCCCTCGCCCGGCACACCGATCATGGCCAGGATGCCCACGAGGAGTGGGATGGAGCCGCCCGGCACGCCGGCCGCGCCGATCGCGGTGATCACGGACATCACGATCACGATGATCATGCCGCCCATCGAGAGGTTCACGCCGAACACCTGGGCGAGGAAGATCACCGTGATCCCCTCGAAGATGCTGGTGCCGTTCATGCACATGGTGGAGCCGAGCGGGAGCACGAAGCCGGCGACCTTGGGCGGGATGCCGAGGTCGTCGGTGGCCACGGCGATCGCCGTGGGGAGCGTGGCACTGCTGGAACTCGTGGAGAACGCGGTGATCAGCGCGGACCGGATCCGCGAGAAGAAGGTGATCGGGTTGATCCCGATGACGAACCGGAGGATGAGTGAGAGGTTGATCGCCACGTGCAGGAAGAGCGCGCCCAGCACCACGATCACGTACCCGAAGAGCGGCTCGAGCAGCGCGAAGCCGAACCGAGACGTCACCCCGAAGATGAGGCCCGTGACGCCGTACGGTGCGAGCTTCATCGCCATCCCGACGATCTCGATCACCACGTCGTTCAGGGCCTGCAGCACGTCGAGCATCGGCTTGGCCGTCTCCGGCTTGAGCTGCGTGAGCGCCGCACCGAACATGAGGCCGAAGAAGATCACGCCGAGCATGTCACCGTCGGCGGCGGACTTGACTGGGTTGCGCGTGACGATGTTCACGAAGGTCTGGATGCCGAAGCCGCCCGTCTCCTGGGCGGTGATCCTGGCGGACGCATCGTCGGCATACGTGGACATCAGCTCCGTCTTGATCTCCTGCGGCAGCCCCGCGCCCGGCTTGATGGTTGCCACGATGATCAGGCCGAACGACGCCGCGAGCAAGGTGGTGCCGAAGAAGTAACCGATCGCCTTGCCGCCCACCTGGCCGACCTTCTTGAGATCGCCGAGCCCGGCCACGCCGAGCGCGATGGACGCGAAGACGAGCGGCATCACGATCATGAAGAGCAGCCGCAGGAAGATCTGGCCGATGGGGCCGGCGAGGTAGGTGTTGATCCAGATCACGAGGCCGCTGTCGCCGCCCAGCTGCGTGTTGGCGAGGATCCCACCCGTCGCGCCCACGAGGAGCGCCAGGAGGATCTTCGTGTGGAGCTTCATCCCCGTGCCGGTGTTCCCGATCGATTCAGACATCTAGTCCTCTGGTGTGCGCTGCGGGACGCCGCGGCGCAGGGTGGAGTTCTTGTAGCCGTAGGCGAAGTAGAGCGCGAGGCCGATCACCAGCCAGATCCCAAACCGCTCCCAGGCGTGCACGGGGAGGCCGGCCATCACGAAGAAGCAGGCCGACGCACCGCCCAGCGTGACGAACCAGACGCCCGGCACGCGGAACGGGCGCG
>JAOUHR010000204.1 GCA_029884515.1 Gemmatimonadota bacterium | reverse complement strand
GGTGGGGCGGCGGGGGCCTTCCATCCAATCTACGCCCGGCGCGCCCGGGCCGGATACACGCAGGGCCGCTCCCGGGGGAGCGGCCCTGTGGACCGGACGTGGCGCGCGAGGCGCGCCGGTCAGTCGTCCGCGAGCTTGGCGAGGATCTGCGCCTGCACGTGCGCGGGCGTCATCATCCGGCGGCGGCGGCCGGTCTCGGCGCTGATCCGCTTCCAGAGCTCGAGCTCGCGCTCGGCGCCGGAGAGCGCCGCGTCGGCGACCTTGTCGCCATCGAGGTACGCGTGCACCGCCGGCGGCAACTCCTCCGCCGCGAGGGGCACCTCGCGATCGGCCGCAGCCGGCTCGGCCCCTACCGCGGGGCGCGGCTCGGGCGTCGGCTCACGCGCCGCGTCACGGGGGTCTAGGGAATCAGGCATCACGAGTATCGATCCTCCAGGAGCTTCTGCAGCGCCTCGCGGGCGCGGTGGACACGCATCTTCAGGGCACCAACGGTCGCGTCGAGCAACTCCGCCATCTCCTCGTACGAACGGCCTTCGACATGCTTCATCACGAACGCTTCCCGCAGCGACGCCGGGAGTGCTGAGAGCGCGCCATCCAGATCGCGCCGTATCTCCCCCCGATCCAACTCTTCCTCGGGCGTCTGTAGTCCAGACGGTTGATCGTCCTCCTCGTAACTGAGGTGGGTGCGCCGGATGTTCTTGAGCCAGTCCTTGCACCCGTTCGCCACGATCCGGAACACCCAGGCATCGAACCGGCCCCGGACCTCGGCGAGATGGTGATACGCCTTGATGAACGAGACCTGCAGGATGTCCTCTGCCACGTCCGCGCTGCCCGTCATCCCGTAGGCGTGGCGGTACAGCGGGTCGCTGTAACGCTCGATCAGGATGCCAAAGGCGTTGCGGTCTCCGGCGAGCACGCGGTCGATGACCGCCTGATCGGCGTCGAGCAGGTCTTCCCGTGGGATCGGTTCTGTCGTCTTGAGAGGCACGACGCTAGTGTAATCCAACCACCGCGTCGCGGACAGTGCCCGACACCGCCGAACGAGTCGCTCGAACCCGGTTCGTCGCATAGCAGGGACGAGTATCCGGGAGGCGCGTCACGGGCTCCGCGCGGGTCGTGACGCGGAGTCCCGAACGAACGCCGCCCAGCCCTCGGCGCGCACCCGCGCGCCATGCTCATCGAGCCGCGGCGGCGGGAGCCTCACGGTGCCCGGTGCCACGGGCGCGACCCCGGTGAGCGCCGACGCCGACACCTCGCGCAGCGCCTCCGTCACCGAGTGCACCAGGCCGCAGGGGACACCCGCGGCGTCTAGCAGGGACTTCCATTGCGCGGCCGGCTGCACGCGGAGCCGCGCGGCGATCGTGCCCACCACATGCGCGCGAGCCGCGGCGCGGCCGGCGTTCGTGCGCAACGTCGCATCCTCGGCGAGCTGGTCGAGCCCGAGCGCAGCCGCGCAGCGCTGGAACTGGGCGTCGCTCCCCACCGCGATCACCATCGGCCGGTCCGCCGTCTCGAAGAGATCGTACGGCACGATCGACGCGTGCGCATTCCCCCAGCGCGGCGAGTCCGCGCCGGTGACGAGTGCGTTCTGCGCGACGTTCACGAGCGCAGAGACGGCACTGTGCTGGAGCGAGACCGCGAGCCGGCGCTCGCCACGCCGCCCGCCGGCGAGTGCCGCCAGGATCGCGATCGCCGCATCCTTCCCCGCGAGCACGTCCACCACCGCCACGCCGATCTTGGTCGGCCCGCCGTCCGGTGCGCCGGTGATCGCCATCCACCCACTCTCGGCCTGCACGACGAAGTCGTAACCCGGACGCCGGTTGCCGAGGCCGAATCCGGTGATGGTGCACCAGAGGAGGCGCGGATGCTTGGCGAGCATCTCGCCGGCTCCGAGCCCGTGCCGTTCGAGCGTCCCCTCGCGGAAGTTCTCGAGCACCACGTCGGCGCCGGCGATGAGCGACTGCAGCAGCGCTTGATCCGTGGGGTCGTCGAAGTCCGCTGCGACACTCAGCTTGTTGCGATTGACCGACAGGAAGTACGCGCTTTCGCCGCGGGCGTCGAAGGGCGGACCCCAACCGCGCGTGTCATCGCCGGTCCCCGGACGCTCGATCTTGATGACATCCGCGCCGAGATCACCAAGGATCATCGAGGCGAGGGGACCGGCCAATACGCGCGATATATCGAGTATTCTGATCCCATCGAGAGGTAGTGTCACCGTAGTGTCCGCCAACTGTTCTTGTAATGTCCCCTAAACTTCAGAGGGAGAAGTGGAAATTCGACCGAATTTCTGGGTCGGTACTCACTTGCGTACGTCACGAAAAATCATATACTTGCGGCCGTTCAGGTCGCGCAGCACCTCGCAACGGAAGAATCACATGACGTCTGAGATTGCCAAGCCGGCAGAAACCACCGCGCCCGCGGCCACCCCAAAGCGTTCCCCAGGCCACCGCGGCCAAGATGTCCGTGACACGGTCGCCGAGATGGCGGCCAAGGCCCACGAGATCTCCCTCGAAGCCGGCAGCAAGATGGCCGCCGCGATGAAGGACGTCGTCGGCGCCGCCGCCGGACTCGTTGCCTTCTCGCTCGAGAGCGCCCGCGACCTCGTCCAGTATATGGTGCGTCGCGGCCAGATGACGCAGGACGAAGCCGACAAGCTCGTCCGCAGCGCCGAGGAAGCGTGGGTGAAGAAGCACAAGGGCAAGCTGCCGCCCAAACCCTCCGCCATCGCCGGCGCGCGCAACGTGGTCTCGCCCTTCAAGCCCTCCGGCGGACTCGTGAAGAAGCCCGCCGTGAAGGCACCTGCCGCCAAGAAGGCGGCCGCCAAGAAGCCAGCCGCGAAGAAACCAGCCGCGAAGAAGCCCGCGACGAAGAAGCCTGCGGCGAAGAAGGCGGCCAAGAAGCCCGCAGCGAAGAAGCCCGCGAAGAAGAAGTGAGCCACCGGCCACACGCGGTGTGAGGAGAGCGCACCGCGTGGTGCGCTCTCCTCGTTTCCTCCCTCCCCTCGGCCGATGACGAGCATCTCCCGCGGCGACGCCCTCGCGCTCACGCGCGCCCTCGTCGCGATCGACTCGCGGAACCCGACGCTCGTACCCGGCGGCCCCGGCGAGCGCGCTGCCGCCGTACGGCTCTCCGAGGTCCTCGCCGACTGGGGATTCCAGGTGGACCTCCTCGAGGCGCTCCCAGGGCGGCCGAACGTCGTTGCCCGCATAGGCGGGGGCCGCGGCGGCCGCTCGCTCCTGCTCAACGGCCACCTCGACACGGTCGGCGTGGAGGGGATGACGCACGCGCCCTTCGATCCCGCCATCCGCGACGGTCGCCTCTACGGCCGCGGCTCCTCCGACATGAAGGGCGGCATCGCCGCGATGTGCGCCGCCGCGTGTCGCGCCGCCGAGGACGGACTGGGCGGCGAGGTGATCATCGCCGCCGTGATCGATGAGGAGTTCGAGAGCCACGGCACGCGCCACTTGGTCGCGAGCGGCGTCACCGCGCACGCGGCGATCGTCACGGAACCGACGCGCCTCGCCATCGCCCCCGCCCACCGCGGCTTCGCCTGGCTCGACGTCACGGTCACCGGGCGCGCGGCGCACGGCTCGCGCTACGACCTCGGCGTGGACGCGATCACCGGCATGGCGCACCTCCTCGCCGGGCTGGACGAGTACCATCGCGACACGCTCGTGCCGCGCACACATCCGTTGCTCGGCCACGCCTCGTTGCATGCGGGCGTGATCGCCGGCGGGAGCGGCATCTCCACCTATCCCGACCACTGCACCGTGAGCCTCGAGCGGCGCACGCTGCCGGGCGAGCAGGGCGCCGCGTTCGCCCGCGAGGTGGAGGCGGCGATCGCCCGCGTGCGCAAGCGCTTCCCGAACTTCGCCGCCACCATCACGCGCGGCCTCACGCAGGAACCGAACGACGTGCCCGCCGACCATCCCATCGTGGTCGCGCTCGCGCGCGCCCTCGAGGCGGAGGGCGCGCCGGCACCCGTGGAGGGGCTCTCCTGCTGGACAGACGCCGCCCTCCTCTCCGCCGCCGGGATCCCCGCCGTCTGCTTCGGCCCGGGCGACATCGCCCTCGCGCACGCGGCCGAGGAGTACGTTCCGGTGGATGAGGTGGCGCGCGCGACCAGCGTCCTCACCGAGGTGATCCGCGCCTGGTCCGGACCGGAGGGTACCGCGTGGGGCAGCTGACGGTGCAGCAGTACGACGAACTCGAGCGGGCGATCGTGGACGCGCAGCGCATCCGGCTCTTCCGCCGTGGCACCGAGTACCTCGTGATCCCGGTGCGGCTCGTGCAGCGCGGCGGGCAGGAGGCGATCCAGGCGCGCCATCCCACCACGGGGAGCGCACTCGAGATCCTCCTCGCCGAGACGGATCACTTCGAGGTGGTGCGATGAGCGCGCACTTCCCCATCGTCGCGGTCTACGCCGACGAGTCGTGCCTCGGCAACGGTCAGGAGGGCGACAACCCCGGAGGCGCCGGGGTGCTCGCCGAGTACCGCCATGCCGACGGCCGCGTGACGCGCCGCGACCTCTGGGTGAACGCCCCGGCGACGACCAACAACCGGATGGCGCTCCAGTCGGTGATCGAGGCGTTCCGCGGCCTCGGCAGCAAGGACGGCCGGTTCAGCGTGTGCTTCACCACCGATTCGCGGTACATCGTGGACGGCATGACGAGCTGGGTGCACGGCTGGGCCCGCAACGGCTGGAAGCGGAAGTCCGGGGCGATCGAGAACCTGGCGCTCTGGCACGAGGCGATCCGCGCCGTGGGCGGACACGAGCCGCAGTGGATCTGGGTGAAGGGACACGCCGGGCACCCGCAGAACGAGTACGCGAACGACCTCGCGGTGCGCGCCGCCGAGG
>JAOUHR010000088.1 GCA_029884515.1 Gemmatimonadota bacterium | reverse complement strand
TTCGTCGTGTCCGCGTTCGACGCGTGGCTGGCGAACCGCCGGGCCAAGAGTGGCGCCAAGGCCGAGGTCTCTCCCTTTCCCGACCCCGACGAGTTCCGCCCCTCCCCATCCTTGCCCCGCATAGGGTAATTCGTAGGTACCGTGGACACACTCGACCTCCTCTTCCGACGCATCGTCCTGGCCGCCAACGCAGCCGGCGCGCTCGAGCGCCCGCTCACGGTCGGCGAGATCCTCGACACGTTCGCGCCCTACGCGAGTGCGAGGCGCGACGGGCCGATCGCCACGCAGGACGACTACCTGCAGGCGGTGATGGAACTCGTCGCCGGCGAGCGCGCGCTCGTCTTTGCGGACGACCTGATGCAGGACGACCTCAAGGCCGAACTCGCCTCGCCGAATCCGGACGTCAACGTGATCCGCACGTATGCCAACACGAAGGTGCGGCTCTCCACGGAGGGCGTGCACGGTGTGCTCGCCGGCGATACGACGATCGACCTGCGTCCGCCGACGCCGCTCGGCGGACGCGCCGTCACCGCCGAGTCACGCGCTCCGGCGGGCGCGAAGCCGGCGGCCAAGCCGGCGGCCAAGCCGACGGCCAAGCCGGCGATGCCCCCGGCAGCGAAGCCCGCGCCCACCACGCCGATCACGCTGCGGCCGGCGCCCGCCGCCTCCGCTCCCAGGGCGGGTGCGCCCATCGTCGCGAAAGTGCCGCCCCCGCCGCCGGACGACGCGGCGCCAGAGGGCGCGCTGGTGGATGCCTACGCACCCGCCACCGCCGCCGCGACCGAGGACCCCGGGTGCCCGTACTGCTCGTCGCCGATCCCGCAGGGGCGCGCGATCCGGTTCTGCCCCGCCTGCGGCCAGAACCTCAGCGTGCGGCGCTGCGCAGGGTGCAGCGCCGAGATCGAATCCGGCTGGAAGTTCTGTGTCACCTGCGGACGGTCCGCGCGATGAACCGCACGACGCACCTCGCCACGCGCCTCGCCACGCGCCTCTCGATGCACGGCACCCCGCTCCGCACAACTCGACTCGCGCTGCTCGCGCTCGCCGGCGTCCTGTCCTTCGGTGCGGGCTGCGCCGGCACGCAGACCAGCGCGGCCCCGCTCGTGCGCACCGACGCCGGCGTGCAATGGCCGGTCAAGACACGCGAACACGTGGATCTCTGGCTCCACGCCTACGCGCTCCTCGTGGACGACACCACCACCGTGCCACTCTTCGCCCGCGGCTACCGCGACGAGGTCACCGTCGCGAAGAACGCGCGGAACCTCTACACGGGCCTCGACTCCAGCCGCGCCGCGCTCGCCACCACGCTCCGGGCGAGGCCCGAACTCGAGGGTGCGCAGTTCGTCGCGCTCTACTTCGGGAGCTGGGAGGAGATGCGGCAGGCTTTCGACTACTTCCTCAAGGCCGACGGCGACCCGAACAAGGCCGGCAACCGCGAGGTGCAGGGCATCATCGCCTTCCTCGGCCTGCAGTTCCCGAAGGCCGAGGGCCGCGAGTTCGCTCGGCGCCTGATGTCGGGGGTCGAGAGCGAGCGCGAGAGGTTCTTCCATGCCTGGTGGGTGGAACAGCAGCGCCTGCGCACGCCGAGCCTCGCCGCGGTGGACACGCTCTGGCAGCGGAAATGGCGTCCCCTGCTGCAACGCTACCTCAACCACACGCAGCAGGCCAACGGCGACCTCATCCTCTCGCTCCCGCTCGGCGGCGAAGGCCGTTCCGTGCCCGCCGGCAAGTCCGCGAGCCAGTACGCGGTCTCCTGGCCGCGCACTGCCGACTCCGCCGAGGTGGCGCTCTTCACATTCGTGCACGAGGCGGCGGGCGTCATCGCGAGCAGCGCCGTGAATGACAACCTCACGCCCGCGCAGCAGCGGGAGGGCGCGGGCACCCGCCTGTCGAGCGCGGGTCTCGTGCGCGGCGGCGCGCTGCTGATGGCGCACGTCGGCGCGGCCGAAGCCGAGCGCTACGCCCGCTACTACCTCGCCCAGATGGGCCGGACGGTCCCCGCGACGGGCGCGCTCGCCGCGCTCGAGGCGGCCTTCCCGATGCCCGAGGAGATGCTCACCTCGATGCGCCGCCAGATCGAGATCGCCTTCGCCGGGATCTAGCGTGGCCGACCTTCCCGCGCCGACCCTGCCGCGCGCGGCCCTCGAGCGCGTGCTGCTCCGTGCCGCCGAGCTGCAGATGGCGAACGCGGAGAAGCCCGAGACGCTCACCGAGACCGACCTCATCGCGCTCGCCGAGGAGGTCGGCATCTCCCCGCTCGCGGTGCGGCAGGCGCTGGCCGAGGAGCGGATGCGGGTGGCGCAGCCGGAGGAGCGCGGCCTCATCGCGTCGCTGGCGGGCCCTGCCTCATTCGCCGCGTCGCGCATCGTGCCCGGCAACGCGAAGGAGATCCTCGACCGGATCGACCGCTCGTTCCAGCGCGACGAGAACCTCGCCGAGCGCCGGCGCTTCCCCGACCGCATCGTCTGGGGCGCGCGCGGCGGGTTCGCCGGCGCGGTGCGCGAACTCACGCGGCTCGACGGGCGCGGGTTCCCGCTCGTGAAGGCCGACGAAGTGAGTGCCACCGTGATCCAGGTGGAGCCGGGCCGCGTGCACGCGCGCGTGGAGACGACCCTCACGCGCCGCCGCGCCGTCGCGGTCCGGAACGGGACCTTGGGCACCGTGGCCGGCTTCGCGCTCACCAACGTGCTCCTCGTCCTCGGCGTCTTCGCGCCGCTCACCGTCGTGGCCGGGGCGGCGCTCGCGCTCGGCAGCCTCTGGCTCGTACGCCGTAACTACCGCCGCGACGCCGCCAAGGCGCACCTCGCCATCGAACAGTCCCTTGACCGGATCGAGTTCGGGCAGCCGCGCAAGGGTGGGCTGCTCGATCAGCTCCTCCTGAACGACCGCTCGTAGATTCCCGGCATGAGCCGCCTGGCGGAGTACATGCCCGCAGCCGACCCGCCCGCCCGCATCCGGGAGGCCGAGCGCTTCGCGCGAGACATCCTGCCCGATGTCTCGCGCACGTTCGCGATCAGCATCCGGTTCCTCCCGGGCACACTCGGCCGCGCGGTGATGACCGCCTACCTGCTCTGCCGCATCGCCGACACCATCGAGGATGACGGCGCAACTCCACCGGCGCGGCGCGGCGAGCTGCTGGAGGAGTTCCTGCGCACCTTCGACGACCGCGACACGGCCGACGCCTTCCCCACGCGCGCCTCGGGACTCACGGGCGACGCCGCGCACCTGGCGCTCGTCGAGCGCACCGACCTCGTGCTGGTGCTCTTCCGCACCCTTCCTCCGCGCACGCGCGAGCGCGTCGCGCACTGGGTGCGCGAGATGGGGCGCGGCATGGCGAAGTTCGTCCGCACCTATCCCGCCGGCATCCGCATCCAGACGCTCGCCGAGTACAGGGAGTACTGCTACTACGTCGCGGGGACCGTGGGTTGCCTGCTCACCGAGCTCTGGCACGAGCACGCGCGGGCGGTGGGCAAGCGCGAGTTCGAGCGGCTCTGGGCCAAGTGCCAGGCCTTCGGCGAGGCGCTGCAGACGGTGAACATCCTCAAGGACATCGCCTGGGACGCGCAGCACGAGAATGCGATCTACATCCCGGCGCGTGAACTCGCGGCGGAGGGGAGCGGGCACGAGACCCTGCTCTCGCCGGCGCACCTCGAGGAGAACCATCGGGCGGTGGTGCGCTTCATCGAGCTCGCGCGCACCGACTTGGACGACGCGCTCGAGTACATCCTGCTCATCCCGCGGCGCGCGATCCGGATCCGCGCGTTCTGCGTGCTCCCGCTCCTCTTCGCCTACGCCACCCTCCGCGACCTCGCCGGCACTCGCGCGATGCTCACGGTGGGCGGCTCGGTGAAGATCTCGCGGCGGGAGGTGCGTTCGCTCATGGTGTTCGGTCTCCTGGCGATCGTCAGCAATGGCGCGCTCAGGCGACTCGTGCGGCGCGTGAAGGCGCGCCCGTTCACTCCCGTGCCGGCCGCGGGGTGACGCCCACCGCGCCCTCCGGGTTCCGCGGCGTGTTCCGCACGGACGCCCTCGCGCGCGCGGTCTACAGCGAGGCGGCCGGCGTCGCGCGCATCATCCCCGAGGCGGTCGCGGTGCCGGCGGACGTGGACGACGTCGTCACGCTGGTGAAGTGGGCCGCCGCGTCTCACGCGCCGCTGGTGCCGCGCGGCTCCGGCAGCTCGATGGCGAACGGCGCACTCGGCGAGGGCGTGATCGTGGACCTCGTGCGCCTCGACCGCGTGGGCGCGCCGGGCAAGGGGATGCGCAGCATCGAGGTTGGGGCGGCGGTCATGCGCGACCGGCTGGAGCAGGCGGCGTCGCGCGAGGGACTCTCCTTCCCCATCGATCCGTCGAGCGGCGCCTTCGCCACCATCGGCGGGATGTGTGCGACGCACGCGGCCGGCGCGCGCAGCGTGCGGTACGGCCCGTTGCGCGACTGGGTGAACGGTGCGGAGTGCGTCTTCGCCGACGGCACGCGCGCCTGGCTGCGACGGGGACAGCCCGATCCGGCGGTGCCGGCGTTGCGGCGCTTCACCGCCGACGTCGCGCCGCGCGTGCGCGCGGCGGATCCCGCGACGCTCCGGCACGAGGGCGTGCGGAAGGAGTCGTCCGGCTACGCGTTGCACGCGTGGCGCGAGAGCGGTGAATCGCTCGACCTGATCATCGGCTCCGAGGGCACGCTCGCGATCATCACGGCGGTCGAACTCCGTCTCACGCCCGCGCCACTCGCGACCGCGAGCCTGCTCGCGGGATTCCCCGACCTCGAGGGTGCGGCCGCCGCGGCCGCCCGACTCGTCGCCCAGGGCGCGCAGGCGGTGGAGCTGCTCGACCGCTCGTTCCTCGACATCGCCGCGAGCGAGGGTGCCTCGCTCCGCGTGCCGGCGGGATTGGACGCGGCGCTGCTCGTCGAGGTCGAGGTGCAGCCCGGCACCGATCCGAAGCAGCGGCTGCGGGAGCTGCAGGGCTGGTGCGAGGCCGGCGGCGCAACGCACGTGGACCTCGCCGTCGAAAGCGAGGACGAGCGGCGGCTCTGGGGACTGCGCCATGCCGCAAGCCCGATCCTCAACCGCCTCGCGCCGCGCCTCCAGAGCATGCAGTTGGTCGAGGACGGCTGCGTGCCACCGGCGCACTTCGCCGAGTATGTGCACGGCGTGCGCGAGGCCTTGGCGCGCGCGCGGTTCCGCGGCGTGATCTTCGGCCACGCCGGCGATGCGCACGCGCACGTGAACGCGCTCGTGGATGTCGCGGAGCAGGATTGGCGCGCGCGCGCGGAGCGACTCGTCACCGATGTCACGGCACTCGTGGCGCGGTTGGGTGGCACCCTGGCCGGCGAGCACGGCGACGGCCGCCTCCGCACGCCGCTCCTCGCGCGCACCTGGAGAGCCGACGCGCTCGCCCTCTTCGCCGCGACCAAGGAGGCCTTCGACCCCGCCGGGATCCTCAACCCCGGCGTGAAGGTGCCGCTCCCGGACGCCAGGCCCCTCGACGCGATCAAGTACGACCCCGCACTCCCGCCCCTCCCCGCCGCCGCGCGTGACGCGCTCGACCAAGTGGTGCGCGAGAAGGCCTGGTCGCGACACCGGCTCGACCTGATCCCGAGAGCGTAGTTCGGTCTCCGCGCACGGGCGCGTGGGAGAGGCTGGTGGACGGGAGCGGACGGATGAAGAAGGGGGAGTGAGCCCGGAGTCTGGTGGTTACCTTACATCTTCCCTCTCCCCTCTCCCCTCTGCCCTTCGCATGCCTCAGTTCTACACGGAACCCAAGATCACCGTCCTCTCCCGCCCCGAGTTCACGGAGCCGAGCCACCTCCCCGTGCACTGGATGGGCGAGAGCACCAGCGGGGAGCGCCTCGCCGAGTTCGCCGGGCGGCTCTGCTACATGAGCCAGAAGAACCCCGCGAACCGCAGCACGCGGGAGTACCTGGAGAACATCAAGAAGCAGGGGCACGGGTCGGTGCTCGAGCACGCGAACTACTCGCTGCTGTTCGAGGGGGTGAGCCGGTCGCTCACGCATGAGCTCGTTCGGCATCGCGCCGGGTTCGCATACTCGCAACTGAGTCAGCGCTACGTCGACGAGTCCGATGCGGCATTCGTCGTGCCGCCCGCCATCATCGGCGACGATGCGCTCACCGCCGCCTGGAAGGCGCAGATCGAGTCTGCGCAGGCGACGTACATCGCGCTCGTCGAAAAGCTGATGGAGCGCTACAAGTGGGTGGACGACAAGGTCCACCGCCGGAAGATGGCCCGCGAGGCCGCGCGCGGCGTGCTCCCCAACTCCACCGAGACCAAGATCGTCGTCACCGCGAATGCCCGCGCCTGGCGCACGATGCTGGAGCTGCGCTCCGGCGAAGGCGCGGAGTTCGAGATCCGGCGGATGGCGATCGCGGCGCTGCGCACGCTGCTCAAGGAGGCGCCAGCGTTCTTCTCGGACTTCGAGGTCTACATGGCCGCCGACCGCGCGGAGGCGGGGCGGATCAGTTACCACAAGGTGTAGCACCGAGCAGCGGGCGCCCTGGGGCGCCCGCTAACTCACCTGCTCCACCTTCGCCGCCGCCTCCGGCGGCATCATCTCGAACCCCTGGAACCGATACTTCACGGTCCCGTACCCGTGCGTCATCGACTGCAGCTTGGTCGCGTACAGGTGCAGCTCCGCCATCGGCACGGTCGCCTTCACTATCGTGCCCAGCCCGTCCGGTGACGGCTCCGTCCCCAGGATCTGCCCGCGCCGGCCGCTCAGGTCGCCGAGCACGTCGCCCATGTGCGCGTCGGGCGTGAACACCTCCACCGTCATCAACGGCTCGAGCAGCGCCGGCCGGCACTTGGGCGCGATGGTCTTGAACGCGAGGATCCCCGCCATCTTGAAGCTCGCTTCATTGGAGTCCACGGAGTGGTATGATCCGTCGAAGCACTCCACGACGAAGTCCACCACCGGATAGCCCGCGAGCACGCCGCGCTCGGCGGCCTCCTGCACCCCCTTGTCCACCGCCGGCACGTACTGCCGCGGGATCACGCCGCCGGAGATCTTGTCCACGAACTGATACCCGGTGCCGCGCGGAGCGGGCTTGATGCGGATCCAGCAGTCGCCGAACTGCCCCTTCCCCCCCGTCTGCTTCTTGTGCCGCCCCTGTCCCTCGGCGGCGGCGAGCAGCGTCTCGCGATAGGGCACGCGCGGCGCGCGTATCGTGGCCTTCACGCCGAACTGCCGCTCGAGCCGCGCCAGTGCGATGTCCAGATGCCGCTCGCCGAGCCCCTCGATGATCGTCTCGTGCGTCTCGGGA
>JAOUHR010000355.1 GCA_029884515.1 Gemmatimonadota bacterium | reverse complement strand
GCGAGCTCCGCGGTGATGCGCGCGGTGAGCGCCAGCGTGTTCGCGCCCGGTTGCTTCTGCACCGCGAGCACCACCCCGGGACGGGCATTGACCGCGCCATCACCGAATCGCGGGGCGGCCGCCACGCGCACGTCGGCGACCTGCGCGATCGTCACCGGCACGCCGCCGCGGACCACCACGAGCGACGCCCCGATGTCCTCGACGCTCCGCGCGCGGCCGATCCCGCGGATCACGAACTCCTGCCCCTTGTCCATGTAGACGCCGCCGGAGGCGTTCAGGTTCGAACCCGCGGTGGCCTGCACCACCTGGTCGAGCGAGACCCCGGCCGCGCGCATGCGCACCGGATCGGCGACCACCTGGTACTGCTTCACCTCGCCGCCGATCGGGATCACCTGCGCCACGCCGGGCAGCGCGAGGAGCCGGCGGCGCAGCGTCCAGTCGGCCGCGGTGCGCAAGTCCATCGCCGAGCCGCGCGCCTCACCGGTGGTGCTGTCCACCTCCCAGGTGAGGCCGATCATCATGATCTCGCCCATCACCGACGACACCGGCGCGAGCACCGGCGGTGCGATCCCCTCGGGCAGCTGCGCGGCCACGGCCTGGAGCTTCTCGGCGACGATCTGCCGCGCCCGGAAGATCTCCATCCCCCAGTCGAACTCCACCCAGACCACGCCGATCCCCTGCGCGGTGGACGAGCGGACGCGACGCACGCCGGTGGCGCCGTTCACGGCCGTCTCGATCGGGAAGGTGACGAGCATCTCGACCTCCTCGGGGGCCATGCCGTGCGCCTCCGTGAGGATCGTGACCGTGGGGGCCGTGAGGTCGGGGAAGACATCCACCGGCATCCGTCGCGCCGTCCACGCGCCGGCCACGAGCATGACCACGGCGGCCGCGAGCACGATGACGCGATTCCGCAGCGACCAGGCGATCAGGTGATTGAGCATCTCGCGGCCCCTAGTGCTCGTGGCCGTGCGCGGGCACGGCCGTGGAGAGCGAGGCCAGCTTGACCTGGTACGCGGCGCCCGTCACCACGCGTTCGCCCGCGGCGAGACCGCTCTGGACGAGGGTGCGCACGCCATCGGTGCCGCCGAGCGTGACCTCGCGCCGCTCGAACCGCTCGCCGCTCACCTGCACGAACACGAAGGGCCGGCCATCCTCCTCCAGGATCGCCGCCGCCGGGACGATCAGGCCGGTGAGCTGGGAGGCGGTCGCCACCGCGACCCGCGCCACCGCGCCGATCCGCACGGCGCCGTCGCGGTTGGCGAACTCGTAGGTCACGGGCACGGTGCGCGAGATGGGGTCGATCACGCTGCCCACCGAGACGACACGCGCGGTGTGTCGCGTGGTGCTCGATCCCTCCACCTGGAAGGTCGCCGGCGAGGCGCGGTCCACGCGCGCCGCCAGTGCCGCCGGCACATGCGCCGTGAGCCAGGCCACCTCGGTGTCCACGATCGTGAAGAGCGGGGTGCCCGCCTCCACGCGCGCGCCGGGCGTGAATGTGCGGGAGGAGACCACGCCGCTGATCGGCGCGACGATCTCGACGCGTCCGTCCGCGTCGAGCACCCCGCCACCGGTCCCCGTGAGTGCCTCCCGGGCGGCCGTGAGGCGGATCTCCGCCTCGCGGACCCGTCGTTCCGCCACCGCCTCCGCCGCAAAGAGCCGCTTCGCCCGCGCGTACTCCTCCTCGGCCTCGCGCAGGCGCGCGCGCGCCTCGGGGTAGGCGGCCCCGGCATCGCCGAGCGCGGGGCGCAGGCGCGCCAGCACGCGTCCCTTCGCCACGCGCGCTCCGACCACCGGCGCGTCGGCGAGACCGGGGACCTCGAGGAGTCCCGCGGTCGGCGCGACGACCGCGGCGAGACGACCGTCCGCCGCGACCACGTCACCCGGTGCCTCGAACGCGTCGGCGACGCTGCCCGCGGTCGCGAAGGCGGTGCGGAACCCGTCGGTCTTCCACTGCTGTTCCTTGAGGAACGCGACGCCGGCCGGCTCCGCGCCGCCGGAATCGACCGGTGCCTCGGCGACCGTGCCGTACACGACCAGGCCGCGGACACTGATGCTGTCACGCGCCTGCGGACTGCGCACGAGGATCGTGAGGTCGTAGATCCCCGCGCGCTCGAACCTGGGCGCCGGGCCATAGATGCCCGGCGCGCGCGGCGTCTCCTGCACCACCGTGAGCGCCGCGCCGCCGTCGCGCGGGACGAAGCGCAGCGTCACGCGCCCCGAGCGCAGGGGCGCGAAGTCCGTGAGGTCCGTGAGATGCACCGCGAACTTCTCCGCCTCGCCGACGATCAGCGCCGGGTGTTCCATGAAGAGTTCGGTCGAGTCGGTGAAGATCGTGATCGCGCCGCCCGCCGGGCCAGGCTCCTCGGTGCCGGCGGCCGCGCCGGGGTCGCCGCCGCAGGCGGAGAGGAGCGTGGCGCCGGCGAGCAGCAGGGCGGACGCACGATGCGAGGTGCGAGTCGGGAGTCGGGTCACGGGGCGGATCTCCGGAGCGGGAGGCCGACGGCGCGCTCGAGCGCGGCGCGGCGGATGAGGAGTTCGGAGCGGAGGGTGGCGAATCCCGACTCCGCTTCATGGTAGGCGCGCACGGCGTCGAGCCACTCGACGAGCGCGATCTCGCCCTCGGCATAGGCGACCTCGGCCGCACGCAGCGCCAGGGCGGACTCCGCCCCGAGCACCGGGCGCAACACCGTGAGCTGTTCGTCGACGACGCGCAGCGATGCCGCGGCGTCGCGCACCTCGACTTCGATGCGGCGGCGCGCGAGCGCGACGCTCGCCTCCGCCCGGCGCCACTCGGCCCCGGCGGCCTCGACTGCACCGCCGCGCCGATCCCAGAGCGGCAGCGGCAGCGCGATGCCGACGGCGAGTCCACGGAAGCCGCCGATGCCCGTCTGCTCCTCCGTCTTGATGCCGCCCGAGAGCACCGGTGTCGGCCACCGCTCCCGCGCGACGAGCGTCGCATCGGCCTGCGCGGCCTGCGCGTCGAGGCGGATGGCCGCCAGCTCGCCCCGCTGCACGAGGGCGAGGGCGACGAGCGAGTCCACGGGTGCGGGCGCGCCCGCTGCGGGGACGCCCGTCGCGTCCGACGTGTCGGTGAGCGCCAGCGCATCGGCGGCGCCGAGGACCCCGTCACTCGGCGCGACCAGGGCGGCCAGCGTGCGGCGCGCGCTGCCCTGCGCGAGCAGCGCCTCCGTGCGCAGCACCGCGTAGCGCGCCGCCTCGATCCGGATGCGCCGGTTCGCGTAGCCCGAGACGTCACCGGCGGCGACCCGTTCGTCACTCACGCGGCGTGCG
>JAOUHR010000354.1 GCA_029884515.1 Gemmatimonadota bacterium | reverse complement strand
GCTGCGCCTCCGCCGGTGCGGCGCGGGCCGCCAGCCCGAGTGCGAGGATCCACGCGACGCACATCCACCTCCGCGTCATTCGCGACCCCCTCCATCCGGCGCCGGGCGCCGGAGTTCCAGCAGCAGCATCTGCGCCTTCTCATAGGTGGGCGCCTGCTCGAGCACCCCGAGCACCTCGCGGCGCGCGCCGGCGCGGTCCCCCGCACCCAGCATCGCCCGTGCGAGCTCCACGCGCGCGGCCAGCACGTCGGACGGTCCGAGCGCGAGGACCACGCGCCGCTCGCGCAGCGCCCGCGCCGGGTCACCGCTGCGCGCCGCCGCCTCGGCCAGCTTCACGTGCACGCCCGGCTCGTAGGGCCAGACCCAGATCACACGCTCCAGCGCGGTGACGAGTCCCGCGTCGTCGCCCGCCCGTTCGCGCGCCGCGACCTCGCGCATGAGCGGCTCGAGCGCCGCGTCGCCCTCGGGCTGCTCCGTGACGTCCTCGGCACGGAACCGCGCCTGGACCCAGGCGTCGAAGCGCGCGTCGAGCGTCGGCTCGTCGAGCCTGAGCACCCGCTGCACCACGGCCGGCGTGGTGAGCCCGTCGCGCCAGGCGCGCAGCATCGCCGGCAGCGCGGCCGGCCCGAACTCGCCTTCGATCATCTCCGCCACGAGCGAGGCATGGTAGTAGCTGAGGATGACCTCGTGCGGATTCCGCGGCCGCACGAAGCCCTCATTGAGCAGGCTCACCGGCCGCAGGGCCTTCGCCTTGAGCGCGGCGACGTACTGCGGCGTCGCCTGCGCGCCCCAGCCCGGCCGCGCGCGGCGTTCCTCGAGCACCGAGACGCCCTCCGAGAACCAGCGCGGCACGCGATGGTCGGAGAGGCCGAGCGTGAAGGTGTGCGTGAGCTCGTGCCAGGCGGTGGAGCCCCAGTTGAAGCTCCCGGGCCCGCGGGCCGAGGGCGCGTCCATCGCCAGCAGGCGGCCGAAGCTCACGCCGAGCGCGCCGAGGCCGGTGAGGCCCATGGTGCGCACGGAGAAGTCCGCGTGGCGGTCGAAGATCTCCAGCCGGATCGGCGCCGGCGGACGATAGTCATAGCGCGCCGCGAGCTTGGCGTAGGCCTCCTCGAGGAGGGGCGCGAGGTACGGCAGCAACACGCCCTCCTCCTTGCGCGGCACCACGAACCGGAAGCGTCCCTGGTCCACCACGGGGAAGCTGTCGAGGACGTCGAGCAGGTCGAGCGTGTTCTTGTGCCAGAGGTTGAACGGGTCGATCGCGAAGGCGCGTTCGATCCGCGCGCGGCCCCTTGCCATCTCACCCGCACGCAGCTCGTTGGTGCCGAGCGCGCCGAGCGCCGGCACCGAGAGCGGGTCGAGAGCGAGCGCCTGCGCGCTGAAGCGGGCGGCATCGGCATACCGTCGCTGGCGCGACGCCGCGTCGGCGAGCGTCTCGTAGAAGGTGGCCGGGCTCGTGGAGAGCCGCTCCGCCTCGGCGCGCGCACTGCGCCACGATGCCGAATCGCCCGCGAGCCATGCCACCGCGCCGAGCGTGGCCCACGCGTCCATCGCGCTCGGATCCACCGCCAGCGCGCGGCGCGCGGCCGCCTGCGCCGAGTCGCCGCGCTCGGCCTCGAGGTGCAGCCGTGCGATGAAGAGCTCCGCCGGCACGAGCGAGGGGTTCGCCTTGAGCGCGGCGCGCGCGGTGCCGAGCGCGTCGCCATCGTCGGTGAACTGCATCACGCGCGCGAGGCCGAGGGTCGCGCGGGCGTTTCCCTTGTGGGTGGCGAGCACCCCTTCGTAACCCTTCCTCGCCTCGGGGGCGACGAACTTCTCGAGGAAGAGGTCCGACGCGCGCAGCGCCCCGTCGATGAGCGCGGCGTCCTGCTCGGAGGCGCGGTCGAAGGCGCGGAGCGCGCTGCGCACCGCATCCGGGTCGCCACCGGAGACGAGGAGGTACGCACGTCCGAGTGCGATCTCGTCCCGCGCGGTCCAGCCGGCGGGGCCGCGCTCGCGTTCGGCGATCAGCGCGCTCGCGAGCCGCGCGGCGGCGGCCCGGTCACCGCGCCGGGCGATGAGTTCGGCGAGCCCGACGCGCGCGCCGCGCTCCTCCGCGCCCCGTGCGGCGATGGCCGCGCGGTACACGGAGTCGGCCTCGCCCAGCCGGCCGCGCAGCACCAGCACGTCCCCGAGCGCCGTCCGCATCGTCGCACCGCCCGTGCGTGCCAGGGCCTCGGCGTCCGCGTACCGGCCCACCTCGAGCATCGCGTCGAAACGCGCACGCGGCGCGTCCTGGAACGCGGCCGCGGCCAGCGACACGAGCGCCAGCGACACGAGTGCCAGCGGCGCGAGCGCGAGCGCGGCGTGGCGCCTCATGGCTTCGCACCCGCGGCGCGGATCTCCGCCGACTTCTCGGCGATCGCCACCAGCAGCCGCTCGAGCTCCGCCTCGTACGCCGCGGCCGGCAGCGTCGCCTTGCGCCCGCGGAGCGCGGCGACCGAGTCCTCCAGCACGCGCCGTTCGGCCACCAGCGCCACCACCCGCGGGTCGCCGCTCGCAGTCGCCGCCGCGAAGGCCGTGCGCGCCGCGAGCGCCGAGTCGCTCACCACGGCATGCTCGGTGAGCATCCGCTGGTCCTGGTCGTACGCGCGCGCCACCTCGCGTGCGGCGAACGAGAACGCCTCCATCACCGTCGTGCGGCCGTCCTTGTCGGCGTCGGCCTCGGCCGAGGAGAGGCCGCGCACGAACGCGCCGCCGAAGATGCTCTCGTTCCGCTCGAACGCCGTGCGCGTCGCCGTGACCACCACGCGGCCCGGCGCCTTGAGCACGCCGACGAAGTCGCCGCTCGCGCTCGCCGCGTTGACGAACACGACCGTCTGCTTCGCGAACCCGGAGAGCCAGGCGGCGTAGTCGGCGGCGGTGGGGTCGGCTCCCGGGAGGTTGACGCGTGAGGCGGCGCCCTCGCCGCTCCCGTGTCCGATGAGGATCACCACGAGCAGGTCGCCCGGCCCCACCCGCTTCGAGAGGGCGAGGAACGCGTTCCCGACCGCCTCCCTGGTCGAACGTCCGGAGATCCTCGTCGGATCGCGCGTGGGATCCTCGGCGAGCCAGATGCGGCTCGAGTCCGCGACGCGCCACTGCGTGCCGGCGAGCGCGTAGAGCTCGGCGCCCTGCTTGGCGAACGCGTCGGAGAAGCGCGGCTCGCCGCCGAGTCCGGTGACGAGGAGCAGGTGGGTGCGCTGGGCCGCGAGCGGATGCGCGAGGGCCGCGACCCCGGCCAGCGCGAGCGAAGCCGCGAGCGAAGCCGCGAGCGACGCCG
>JAOUHR010000353.1 GCA_029884515.1 Gemmatimonadota bacterium | reverse complement strand
GCCGCACCCAGTGCCGGCGGATCGCTGGTTCGAGTCGAAGTCGCTGCCGGCGCGGTTGGTGATCATGCTGGCCGGTGTGTTCATGAACGTGGTGCTCGCGCTGGTCGTCTCGATCGCCGTGTTCGCCTGGTATGGGCAGGGCTACCGCGTCGCGGTCGCCGAGACGATCGAGGCGGAGAAGCCGGCGGCGCGCGCGGGGATGCTCGCGGGCGACAGCATCGTGGCGATCGACGGCAAGCCGGTCACCCGCTGGGATGAGGTGCTGGACGCCGTGTCGGCGGCTGCCGGCCGATCGCTGACCTTCGAGGTGCGTCGCGCGGGCGCGCCGGTGACGATCGCGATCACGCCGGAGTCCACGGAGGTCGCGATGCCGCCGGCCGGCGAGACGCAGGTGGTCGGACGGATCGGCGTGGGGTCCCGGGGGACGGTGGTGCGGGAGCCGGTGAGTGGCGCGCAGGCGGTCTTGGCAGGCTGGAATGCCACCTGGACCATGGCGGGGAGCGTGGTCACGGTGCTCGGCGGCCTCTTCCGAGGGAGCGTCTCGGTGTCGCAGCTGGGGGGGCCGGTGGAAATCGCGCGCACGAGCGTGGCAGCGGCCCAATCCGGCCTCGAGAGCCTCTGGGTCCTGGTCGCATTCCTGAGCATCAACCTGGCGGTGCTGAACCTGCTCCCGATCCCGTTGCTGGACGGGGGCCAGATCCTGATGCAGCTCGCCGAGGGGGCCTGGCGGCGGCCCTTCCCGCCGATGGTCCGGGAGTGGTACGCCCGGATCGGCCTGGTCGCGATCGCCCTCATCTTCGTGACCGTGACGTTCAACGACCTCAAGCGGCTCGTGCTGGGCTGGCTGGGGAGCTAGGAGCATCCCGGACGGCCCCCTTTACAGGCGGGGCAAGGCTGCCTAACTTCCCATGCTACAACGGAATCGGCTTTCAATCGCACTGCGCAGCGCAGGCAAGGACATCAGGGATGGCGTTCGTCAAGACGGCGGCGATCGATCAGCATCGCCAACACGAGACCGATACGGGCTCGTCACAGGTGCAGGTCGCGGTACTCACTGAGCGTATCAACTACCTCACGGAGCACTTCCGCGCCCACAAGAAGGACCACCACAGCCGTCGTGGCCTTCTGCGAATGGTCGGCAAGCGCCGCCGCCACCTTGATTACCTCAAGAGGACCGACGTCGAGACGTATCGCAAGATCATCGCCGACCTCGGCTTGCGCCACTAGCGCATCACCAGCACCAGCGCGCGACCGCATCGAGCGGATCGCGCGCTTCGTGTACAGATCAGAGAAAAAACAGAAATGATGCATCGTATCGAGCGGACCTTCGCCGGCCGCCCCCTCGTCATCGAGACCGGGCGCATGGCCAAGCAGGCCGCAGGCTCATGCCTCGTGCAGTTCGGCGACACCATGATCCTCGCCGCCGTCACCGTGAGCGACAAGCGGAGTCACCTCCCCTTCTTCCCGCTCACGGTCGAGTACAAGGAACGGACCTACGCCGCCGGCAAGATCCCGGGCGGGTTCATCAAGCGCGAGGGCCGGCCCAGGGACGAGGAGATCCTCTCGTGCCGGATCATCGACCGGTCCATCCGGCCCCTCTTCCCGGAAGGCTTCCAGAATGAGGTGCAGGTCTTCCTGTACGTGATCTCCGCCGACCAGGAGAACGACGCCGACATGCTCGGCCTCCTCGCGGCCTCGTTCGCGCTGAACGCCAGCCGGATCCCCTTCGCCGGCCCGATCGCCGGCGTGCGCCTCGGCCGCGTCGAGGGCAAGTGGCTCCTCAACCCGACCTTCCAGGCGCTGAGCTTCAGCGACATGGACCTCGTCGTCGCCGGCTCCGAGGACTCGATCATGATGGTCGAGGGCGGGGCGCTCGAAGTCGCCGAAGAGGACGTGGTGGAAGGACTCGGCATCGCGCAGCGCGGCATCAAGGAGCTGATCGCGATGCAGGAGGAGCTCCTTGGAAAGGTGAAGGTCGAGAAGATGGCGTGGACCAAGCCGGAGACGCCCGATTCGGTCCTCAAGACGGTGACCGACGCGGCCAAGAGCCGCATCGAGACCGCGATCAACCAGAAGGACAAGGCGACCCGCGTGCAGGCCATCGAGGCCGTGAAGGACGCGGTGAAGGCCGAGATGGCCGAGGTCCTGACCCCGGAAGAGCTTCCCTTCGTGGGCGGCATCCTCGGCGACCTCGAGTACAACATCCTGCGCGACCAGGTGCTCAGCACCGGCCTGCGCGTGGACGGCCGCAAGCCGGCCGAGGTGCGCGACATCTCGATCGACGCCGGCCTCCTGCCGCGTGCGCACGGCTCGGCGCTCTTCACGCGCGGCCAGACGCAGGCCCTGGTGGCCGCGACCCTCGGCACCGCGAACGACGTCCAGCGCCTGGACTCGATCGACGAGGCCAAGGAGACGACCAAGTCGTTCATGCTCCACTACAACTTCCCCCCGTTCTGCACGGGTGAGGTGCGTCCGATGCGCGGCACGAGCCGCCGCGAGATCGGCCACGGCAACCTGGCCGAGCGCGCCATCCAGGGTGTGCTCCCGCCGTTCGAGGAGTTCCCCTACACGATCCGCATCGTCTCCGAGGTGCTCGAGTCCAACGGCTCGTCCTCGATGGCGACGGTGTGCGGGGGTTCGCTCGCCTGCTTCGACGCGGGCATCCCGCTCAAGGGCGCGGTGGCCGGCGTGGCGATGGGGCTCATCAAGGAAGGGAAGAAGTACGCGATCCTCACCGACATCCTCGGCACCGAGGACCACCTCGGCGACATGGACTTCAAGGTCGCGGGCACGAAGGACGGGATCACGTCCATCCAGATGGACATCAAGGTCCAGGGTCTCGAGCTCAAGATCATGACGGAGGCGCTGGCGCAGGCCAAGGCCGGACGCCTGCACATCCTCGGCGAGATGAACAAGGCGCTCGACACGGTGCGCCCGGAGCTCTCGCCGTGGGCCCCGCGCATCGTCACGATGATGATCAACCCCGAGAAGATCGGCGACCTCATCGGCCCCAAGGGCAAGACGATCCGCGGAATCCAGGACGAGACGGGCGCCGAGCTATCGGTGGACGACTCGGGCATGGTCACCATCGCCGCCGTCGGCGGCGAGGCGATGGAGCGCGCGCGCCAGATGGTGCAGGCGATCACGGCAGAGCCGGTGGTGGGTGAGACCTATCAGGGCACGGTGAAGTCGGTGACGGCGTTCGGCGCCTTCATCGAGATCATGCCCGGCACCGAGGCGCTCCTCCACGTCTCCGAGATGCGCCACACGCGCGTCGAGAAGCCGGAGGACGTGGTGAAG
>JAOUHR010000352.1 GCA_029884515.1 Gemmatimonadota bacterium | reverse complement strand
CTGCCGGGCGACCACCGGATGTCGTACGACATGCACGACGTGCTGCGCGCGGTGCTGGACGCCGGAGTGATCGACGAGTTCCAGCCGAAGCTGGCGAAGGAGATGATCTGCGGCGACGCGCGGGTCGAGGGCATCCCCGTGGGCGTGATCGCGAACGCGCGCGGCCTCATCAAGGGCCGCAAGGGCGAGCAGCCCCGGTTCGGGGGCATCATCTACGCCGAGAGCGCGGAGAAGGTCGCCTTCTTCATCGACCGCTGCGACCGCCAGGGCATCCCGCTCCTCTTCGTGCAGGACGTCTCCGGATTCATGGTGGGTCCGGAGTCCGAGCACGAGGGCATCATCCGCGCCGGCGCGCGCTGGGTGGAGGCGATGGCCACCGCCACCGTGCCCAAGCTGGTGCTGACGGTGAACCACGCCTCGGGCGCGGGCTACTACGCGATGGCGGGGCAGGGCTTCGACCCCGACTTCATCCTGTCGTGGCCGACCGGCCGGATGGCCGTGATGGAGGGCGAGTCCGCGATCGCCGCGGTGCATGGCGCGACGCTCGCGGCCGCGAAGGAATCGGGCGGTGAGCCGTCGGAGGCGGTGCAGCGCTCCATCGGCGAGATGCGCGAGGACTACGAACACCAGCTCGACGCGCGCTACGCCGGCGCGCGCGGATACATCGACGCGATCGTGTACCCCGAGGACACGCGCACCGCGCTCGCCATGGCGCTGCGCGCCGCGTGGCAGAACCCGGGACCGCACCTCGGTCCCTACGTGCTCCCGTCGGTGACGGGTCCCGTGCGCCCGGCCTAGGGCCGATGCAGGCGTCGTCGCCACTCCTGATCTACGGCGCCAACGGGTACAGCGGCCGCCTGATCCTCGCCGAGGCGCTCGCGCGGGGCCTGCGTCCCATTCTCGCCGGCCGCTCTGCCGAGCCGGTGCTGGCACTCGCCCGCCAGCACGGCCTCGAGGGGCGCATCGCGGCCGTGGACGATCCCGACGTGGTCGGCCGCGCGCTCGACGGCGTGCGGGCCGTGCTGCACTGCGCCGGCCCCTTCGCGCACACGTCGGCCCCGATGGTGGCCGCCTGCCTGGGCCGTGGCGTCCACTACATGGACATCACGGGCGAGATCGCCGTCTTTGAGCGCCTCGCCGCCATGGACGTCGCGGCGAAGGCGGCCGGGGTCACGCTGCTCCCGGGTGTCGGATTCGACGTGGTGCCGTCCGATTGCCTCGCCGCGCACCTCGCGAAGCGGCTTCCCGCCGCGGTGGAACTGACGCTCGCGTTCTCCGGCGGCACTGGTCTGTCGCACGGCACGGCGACGACGATGGTGGAGAACATCGGCGCCGGCGGCGTGGTGCGGCGCGGGGGGAGGATCACGCCGGTGCCTGCCGCCTGGCGCACCCGGACGATCCCGTTCGCGGATCGCGAGCGCCTGTGCGTCACGATCCCGTGGGGGGACATCGCGACGGCCTGGCACAGCACTGGCATCCCCGATATCACGGTGTACATGGCGACGTCCCCGGGCACGATCCGCTTCCTCAGGCTCACCCGGATGATCGGCGGCCTGCTCGCGACGCGGCCCGCGCAGTCGCTGCTCAAGCGCACGATCCGCGCGCGTCCGGCGGGCCCGTCCGCCGAGCGCCGCGCGCGCGCGCGGAGCCAGCTCTGGGGCGAGGTCCGTGACGCCGCGGGAAACACCGCCCAGTCGCGCCTCACGGCGCCGGATGGCTACACGCTCACCGCGATGGCGGCCGTGCGGGCGGCGGAGCGGGTGCTCGCGGGCGGCGTCGCGACCGGCTTCCAGACCCCGTCGCGCGCGTTCGGTGCGCGCTTCGTGCTCGACATCCCGTTCACGAGCCGGGAGGACCTGGCGTGAATCCCATGAGCTACGCCAAGCTGGTGCTCGCCGCAGCCGGCATCGCGGTCTTCTTCCTCGGTGCGCGGCTGGGCATCGGCGCCGTGCGCTGGACCGGGATTGCGCTGGTGGCGGCCGCGTGGCTCCTGCGCTTCGCCACCAGGCAGCCGTCAGCTGCCGTCCGTGATCCGGTATCCCCGCTTGACGTCGCTGGCGCCGGCCCTCGTGCCCAGTCCGACGCCCAGTCCGAACGCGATCGCAGTGGCCCCGGTGACGAGGGGCAGCAGGTAGGCGAGCGGCGAGAGTAGGAGCGCTCCCCCCACGCCGGCGATGATCGCCGCGCCGGGCGACAGCGCGCCCTCCACGTACCGCAGACGCTCTCGCACGAAGCGCCGAGCCGTGCCGTATCCGAACCATGCGGCGCCGAGGGCGAGCGCCAGGGAGATCATGCCGAGCATAGGACACTCCTGTTGCATTCCCGTACGGACCCGGACGCCATTGGTTTCCGCTGCCGCCGGACCGCCGCGAGAGGCGCACCGCCTCGCAGTGGCGGATGGCGCCGCCGGGCGATACGATAGCGGGGAAGAGGCACGCACCGCGCGCCCGCCGCCACCTCGCCCGAGGAACGCATGGACTCAGGGATCGATCGCCGCGTCCTCATCCTGCAGGAGGAACTCGCGCGCGTGCGCCGGGAGTTCGAGTCGGCGCTCGATGATGTCCCTCCGGCGCGACTGCATGTCGCCCCTCCGGGGGCGTGGACCCCTGCGCAGGTCGTCTGGCACCTTGCCAAGGTGGAGCGTGGCGTGGCGCGGCTGATCGAGCGGCTGGACGCCGAGATCGGCCCCATGGCGACGGTCCCACCGGGACCCAGCGCGAAGAAGGTGATGCAGGTGCTCGACGCGTTCCCGTTCCACGACCGCACACGGAAGCTCATGGCGCCCGAGCCCACCCGTCCGCCCGCGACGGTCGATCTCGTGGCCGAGCGCGCGCGCTGGTCCGACAGCCGCGCCCAGCTCTTCAGCGCCAGCGGGCAGGCGGGACCGCGTCTCTCGCTCATCCGTCATCCGCACCCCTTCTTCGGCTCGTTCGATGGGTGGCAGTGGATCCTGATGATCGCACGGCACGAGGAACGGCACCTGATGCAACTGCGCGAGGTCGTCGCCGCGGCGGTGTAGATTGGGGGGATGGTCGACGCGCGCCACATCCCTGAGTTGCTCGCTCCCGCCGGCTCGCTCGAGGCCGTGCGGGCGGCGGTCGCGAACGGCGCCGACGCGGTCTATTGCGGGGCCTCGCGCTTCAACGCCCGCGACGATGGCGCCCAGCTCTCCCTCGACGACCTCGAGCAGGCCTGCCTGATCGCGCACGAACGTGGCGCGCGCATCTACCTCACGCTCAACATCCTCATCAAGCCGGCCGAGCTGCGCGACGCGCTGCTCTTCCTCGGCGAGTGCATCGAC
>JAOUHR010000351.1 GCA_029884515.1 Gemmatimonadota bacterium | reverse complement strand
ACGGCATCGATGCCCGCTTGGTCGAGGCCGAAGCTCGGCTGGCAGCGAGCGATCGCCCCGGCACCCTCACGATCCTGAATGCGCTGCGCGCGGCGCCGCCCACGCTGGGCACGGTGACACCCGCGCCGATGGTGGCGCTGGCCGACCCAGGAACCCAGTCCGGGATGGTCTCCATGTTCTTCCGCGAGAAGGCGTTCTGGACGTTCAGTCGCGGTCAGCGCCTGGGCGACATGCGCCGAATGATCCGCAGCTACGGGCGCACGGAAGCCAACACGTTCCCCACTGGCGCGCACTACAAGGGTGTGGCGTACGGCACTGATGTGAATCTCCCCGTGCCCACGGATGAGGCGGGTAACAACCCGAACTCGCAGGGGTGCACTGACCGGCTCCCGTGAGCGGGAGTCGCGGGCGATAGGTTGGGCGATGACCCGGCGGGGCGGCGAGCGGCCGCCCCGCCCGGTCGCGGTTCCCGCCGGCGTGGGAGCAGGAGGGATGCAGGTGAGGACGCGGCGCGGCAGGCGTTTGGAGCGAGGCTGTCTCTTCGGGCTGGCGTTCGTCGTGGCGGGCTCCGCGACGCTTGCCCAGGGGTCGCCCGCGTCAGCCCGTGGAACGGTGCGTGGCTCGGTGCAGGACGAGTCCGGTCGCGGAGTCGTCGGGGCCCGGGTCTTCCTCACTAGCGGCTCGCCGGCCGGTGAGAGCGATGTCTTCGGCCGGTTCCAGCTCGTCGACGCTCCCCTCGGCGAAGCGAAGCTCGTGATCCGGCGCATCGGTTTCGCGCCGGAGACGCTCCCCTTGGTCGTGGGCCGGGAGGTCACTGAGCTGGAGGGAATCGCGCTTCGACGCGTGGCGATGCCGCTCCAGGCCGTGATCGTCAACGGACACACGAATCTGACCGGCCCCATGGCAGGCTTCTACACGCGGCGCGACCGAGGGCAGGGGCGGTTCTTCACGCAGGAACAGATCGAGCGCCTCGGGCCTCGGCGGATGTCAGACCTCTTGCGCAGCGTCCCGGGACTCCGGGTGGACCAGCGGAGGTACGGCGTCTCCTCCTTCCGCATGCGTGGCGCTCCGCTCGCCCCACTGGTCTGGCTCGACGGGACACCGATGGGCTCGTCCGAGGTGGACCTCGACAGTTTCGACCCGCGCTCGTTCGCGGGAATCGAGGTCTACTCAGGCGCGGCCACGGTGCCGGTCGAGTTCGCCGGGAACCGCATGATGTCGACGGCGGGCGGCGCCGTCCTCCTCTGGTCGCGGCAAGGGCAGTTCGCCCAGCCACGCGGTGCGTCGATCGCGCAGTCACCGGCCGCTCTGATCGCCGGTATGCTCGAACGCGCCGAGATCTTCACGCGTGACCAGGTCGAGACGGAGGTCGCCATCCTCGGCGACGGGGAGGTGCGGCCGATCTATCCAGACTCACTCTACCGGGCGCACCTCACCGGTCAGGTGGAGGTCGAGTTCGTCGTCGACCCGTCCGGCCGCTTACGGATGGACACCTTTGGTGTGGTCTCGACCACGCACCACTCGCTGGTCGCCTCGGTGCGCCGGGCGATCGAGGAGCGCCGCTTCCTCCCGGCCACGCGGGGAGGCCTCCCGGTATCGCAACTGGTGCAACAACCTTTCGTCTTCGTGCCCGATCCTGCCGCGGCACGCCGCGCACCGAGGGAATGACGGTTCCCTGCGCTCGGGTCCCGGGAGACTCGCGGGGAGGCGAGTCCCACCGTGCTGGGCACGCCGGCCGGGCTTGACGCCAGTGAGCGTCCGCGGGTAGGTAAGTAGCGAGGCACTGCGACGCAGGAGCGCGAGGCTGATGGCACTCGGGACGGGAGTTCGCAGGCAAGCGGCGCTGGGGATGATCGCGGGGATTGTCACGTGGATGCCGCAGATCACTGGCGCGCAGGCGCCCGCCGCGCGCGGTGGCGTGGAGGGACGCGTGCGGGACGGCCTCGGTCGCGACATCGCAGGCGCGCTCGTGGGGATCGACGGCGGGGTGGCGCTCGCCGAGACCGATCGCGAGGGCGCGTTCCGGCTCGTGAGCCTGGCGAACGGCACGGTCCGGCTGGCCGTGCGGCGCATCGGCTTCGAGCCGGAGACGGTCTCCGTCCGGATCCAGGGTCCGGAACGCACGCCCCTCGAGATCCGCCTCCGGCGCATCTCCATCCCCCTCGCGACGGTGGTGGTGCGGGGTCGCCGGGACCTGCGCGGGCCGATCGCCGGGTTCTATGAACGGAAGGACGCGGCCCAAGGCCGGTTCTTCACGCCGGCCGACATCGAGCGGTCGGGAGCGCGCCGGACCTCCGACCTCCTGCGCTCGGTGCCGGGAGTGAACATCGAGACGCTTCGGACGGGCCAGCGCATCATCCGCATCCGGGGATCGCGCACTGCCCCCCTCATCTGGCTGGACGGCATTCCGATGTCCGCGGCGGAAGTAGATGTGGACAACTTCGATCCGCGGACGTTCGCGGGCGTGGAGGTCTACAGCGGCTCGGCGACCGTGCCCATCCAGTACACGGGTGGGCGCACGGCGTCGAGCATCGGCGGAGCCATCCTGTTCTGGACCAAGGAGGGTACCCCCCGCCCCCGGACCCGCAGGCGGGACGAGGCGACCGCGGCCGAGCTCCTGGCCCAGCTGGCCGACCGGGACGAGGTCTTCACGCGGGAGGAAGTGGACCTGCCGGTGGTGCTCATCGACGATGGCGTCTCGGCGCCGATCTATCCCGATTCCCTCTACGCCGCCCGTCTCGGCGGCGGAGTGGAGGTCGAGTTCGTGGTGGACGAGAAGGGGCTGCCGCGCATGGACACCTTCGGGGTGGTGTCGAGCACCCACCACTCGCTCGCGGACGCCGTTCGGCGGGCCGTCGAGGTGCGCCGATACGTGCCCGCGATGCGCCGCGGAGTGGCCGTGGCGCAACTGGTGCAGCAGCCCTTCGAGTTCGTGCCCGACCCGAGCCCCGAACCGCGCAAACCCGAGAACTGACAACAGCTTGTCCCGTTCGGTGACGGGGGACTAACTTCACCTGTCCCCCGTTGCGCCACGGCGCCCTCAGCCGTCTCTCACGTCCAGACGAGCGAGAACCCGAACACGATGCGTTGGCCGTTCTTTCAGAAAGGTGGATTCCTCTCGGCGAACGCCATCGCCGTGGATCTCGGAACGGCGAACACGCTCATCTACGTCAAGGGTGAGGGCATCGTCCTGAACGAGCCCTCGGTGGTCGCGATCCAGGACGAGCCGGGGCACGGCGGCAAGACCATCGTCGCGGTCGGTGGCGAGGCGAAGGGCATGATCGGCCGCACGCCCGGGCACATCA
>JAOUHR010000350.1 GCA_029884515.1 Gemmatimonadota bacterium | reverse complement strand
GCAAGGCTTCTGCGCGGGCGCGCGCCTGATGAGGCGGCTGGCTGGCGATCCGGAGAGGCATCATCACGTTCTCCAGCGCAGAGAACTCCTTGAGCAGGTGGTGGAACTGGAAGACGAAACCCACCCGGCGGCTCCGAAGTTCCGCCAGTGCCTCATCGGAGGCGCCGGTGGTGCTCTCCCCGGCGATCCGCACCTCGCCCGCGTCGGCCCGCTCGAGCGCGCCCAGCACGTGGAGGAAGGTGCTCTTCCCCGCGCCACTCGCCCCCACCACCGCGACCATCTCGCCCGGCGTGACCATCAGGTCCACGCCCTCGAGCACGCGGATGGGATTGCCGTCGCCGCCGCGGTAGCGCTTGGCGACGCCGACGGCCTCGAGCACGGGAACGCGCGTCACGTCGCTCATTCGCTCCGGATCGCCTCGATCGGGAAGAGCTTCGATGCCGCGACGGCAGGGTGGAGCGTCGCCAGCACGGAAACGGCCACGCTCGCGGCGACGATCCAGGCGATGTCCATCACCTGCATCTGCACCGGCAGGTGATCGATGAAGTACACCGAGGGATCGAGCGCGATCAGCCGGCTCGTGTCGAGCGCGACCCCCGCCAGCACCCCGAGCACGAGCCCCATCCCCGTGCCGACCACGCCGATGAAGAGCCCCTGCAGCAGGAAGATCCGGCGGATCGCGTCCGCTCGCATGCCCATGGCGCGCAGGATCCCGATCTCGCGCGTCTTGTCGCGCACCACCATGGTGAGCGTGCTCACGATGTTGAACGCCGCCACCATGATGATCAGCCCGAGCACCACCGCCATCCCGAGCTTCTCCAGCTTGAGCGCGCGGAAGATGCCGCTGTTCTGCTCCTGCCAATCCACCGTGCGGTACGGATAGCCGAGCACGCTGTCGATCGCCGCCGCGACGTCGGGTGCGATCCAGCGGTCCGCGGTCTTCACCTCGATGCCGGTCACGGCGCTGTCGAGGCCGGCAAGTTCCCTCGCCGCCTCGAGCTCGAGGAAGACGTAGTTGTCGTCGTACTCGTACATCCCGGTCTCGAATTCGCCGGTGACCTCGAAGTCGTAGAAACGCGGCATCATGCCCCCGAACAGGGGACTCGAGGCGCCGCCGGCCGCGGTCACGATCGTGAGGCGGGACCCCGGGATCGCCCCGAGCCGGCCGGCCAGCCGCTTCCCCAGCACAGCCCCGCGGCGCGAACCGTCACTCGCGCGGAACTGGAAGGCGCCGGGAGCCGCATGATCGCGGATCGTCGTCACCTGTTCCGAGGCGGAGTCGCCCGCCGGGATCCCGCTGATGATCACGGCACTCTCGTAGCCGCGGCCCAGCGTGGCGAGACCCTGCGTGTTCACGAACGGCGCCGCGTCCAGCACGCCGGGCACCGCGCTCACCCTCGGCAGCGCGTCCTGCCAGCCCTCCATGCGCAGCGCGTCGCCGTAGGTCATCACGCGCACGTCGGGACTCCCCACCAGGATCTTCTCGCGCAGGTCGGTCTGCAGTCCGTTCACCACCCCGATGATCACGATGAGCGCACTCACCGCGACCGCCACTCCCGCCACCGCGATCACGCTGATGAACGAGAGCAGCCGCGACCCGCGGCGGCTCCGCAGATAGCGCCAGGCGATCGAGAGCTCGAGCCGGCTCGGCAGCTTCATTCGGGGCGCATCAGCGGGAAGAGGATCACGTCGCGGATGTGCGGCGTGTCGGTCAGGTACATGAAGAGCCGGTCAAGCCCGATGCCCACGCCGCCGGTGGGAGGCATGCCGTACTCCATCGCGCGGAGGTAGTCCTCGTCCACGCCGGTGGCCTCCTCGTCACCCGCGGCCTTGAGTGTCGCCTGCGCCTCGAAGCGCGCACGCTGATCCAGCGGGTCGTTGAGCTCGGAGAAGGCGTTCGCCAGTTCCTGGCCGTTCGCGAAGAGTTCGAACCGCTCCGTGAGGCCGGGCTTGGTGCGGTGCGGCTTGGCCAGCGGCGAGAGCTCCACCGGGTAGTCCACCACGAAGGTCGGGAGCGTGATCCGCGATTCCACCAGGGCCTGAAAGAGCTCGTCGAGCAGCTTGGGCCGCGAGAGCTTGCCGACGCCGTGCACGCCCGCCTGCTCGGCGGCCTTGCGCAGCTCGGCGTCCGTGAGTGCGGCGACATCCGCCACGCCCATCGCCTGCGAGAGCGCCGGCACCCACTCCAGGCGGGGGAAGGGCGGCGCGAACACCGGCACCGCCGCAGCGGGCTCGCCGTCGAAACGCTCGCGTGGTCCATCTCCGAGCGATTCGCGCACCGCCGTCGCCGCCGTGATCAGGAGCTGCTCCACCCGCCCCATCATCACCGTGTAGTCCGCGAACGCCTCGTAGAACTCGAGCATCGTGAACTCGGGATTGTGCGTCCGGTCGACCCCCTCGTTCCGGAAGTCGTGCCCGATCTCGTACACCCGGTCGAATCCTCCGACGATGAGCCGCTTGAGGTAGAGCTCGTCCGCGATGCGCAGGAAGAGCGGCATGTCGAGTGCGTTGTGGTGCGTGGTGAACGGCTTGGCCGCCGCGCCGCCATAGAGCGGTTGCAGCGCGGGCGTCTCCACCTCGAGGTAACCGAGGTCGTCGAGCGCACGGCGGATCGCGGTGGTCATGCGGGAGCGAGCCGCGAAGTGGCGCCGCACCTCGGGATGCACCGCGAGGTCCGCGTACCGCTGGCGGGAGCGCTGTTCCCCGTCGGCGAAGCCGGAATGCCGCACGGTGCGCCCCTCCACCACCTCTTCCTTGCCGTACGGCAGCGGCCGGAGCGACTTGGCGAGCATGCTGACCTCGTCCACCCGCACCGTGACCTCGCCCGTGCGCGTCCGGAAGAGCGGCCCATGCACGCCGATCACGTCGCCGAGGTCAAAGTGGTCCAGCAAGGCGAAGCGCTCGGCGCCGAGCAGATCCTTCTTGAAGTAGAGCTGGATGCGTCCCGTCGCGTCGGCCAGGTGCGCGAAGATCGTCTTGCCGTGCCCGCGCCAGGCCACGATGCGGCCGGCCACCCGGACGGCAACGCCACCATGGGACCCACCGGAGGCGACATCGGGCGCGCCCGCAGGAGGTTCGACGAAGAGGGCGGTCACCTCCCCGCACCCGTGTGAGCGCGCGTACCCGTACGCGAAGGGCGCCACGCCGGCCGCCACGAGCGCGTCCAGCTTCTCACGCCGGCCCCGCATCACGTGGTTCAGGTCGTCGGTCATGCCTTGGCTCCGGGTGTGGCCGCGGGTGCGCCGGTCTGTTTCAGGTAGGCCTCGATGAACGGGTCGATCCCCCCGTCCATCACCTTCTGCACGTCGGTGAG
>JAOUHR010000028.1 GCA_029884515.1 Gemmatimonadota bacterium | reverse complement strand
GCCCGGACGACTACGGCATCATGGTGAACAGCGCCGAGGTGCTCTGGCCGATCTTCGAGAAGGCGCACCGCGCCGGGTGGCAGATCGGCACGCACGCCAACGGCGAGGTCGGGATCGACGTCACCGCCACGCTCTACGAGCGCCTGCAGCGCGAGTATCCGCGCCGCGACCCGCGCTTCCGGTTCGAGCACTGCACCGTGCTCACCCCCGACCTGATCCGCCGCATCAAGGCGCTCGGCGGCATCCCGACCCCCTTCGCGAGCTACGTGTACTTCCACGGCGAGAAGATGACCGAGTACGGCGCCAAGCGGACCGAGCGGATGTTCCCGGTGCGCTGGTTCATCGACGCGGGGATCCCCGTCGCGATGGGGAGCGACTACCCGCCGGGCCCCTTCGAGCCGATGATGGCGCTCACCTCGATGATCACCCGCACCGACATCCGCGGGACCGTCTGGGGCGCGAACCAGCGCGTCACCTTCGACGAGGCGCTCAGGGTGCTCACGATCAACGGCGCCTACGCCTCGTTCGAGGAGCACCAGAAGGGCTCGCTCACGGCGGGGAAGTGGGCCGACCTCGTGGTGCTGGGCCGCGACCCCCGTACCGTGCCGGCGATCGAGATCGTGAACGTGCCGATCGAGCGGACGATGGCTGGGGGGCGGTGGGTCTACGAGTCGTAGCGCGCTTGCGGTGCTGATGATCGGGACGGCATCTTGGCGCGAGTGACGACGCCCGCTGAGCGCCTGAGTGCCGCCCTCGCCGACCGCTACCGCATCGAGCGCGAGCTCGGGGCAGGCGGCATGGCCACGGTCTACCTCGCCGAGGACCTGAAGCACGACCGCAAGGTCGCGATCAAGGTCCTGAAGCCCGAACTCTCGGCCGTCATCGGCGCCGAGCGGTTCCTGCGCGAGATCAAGACCATCGCCAGCCTGCAGCATCCGCACATCCTCGGGCTCATCGACAGCGGCGAGCGGGACGGCACGGCGTTCTATGTGATGCCGTACGTGGAGGGCGAGTCGTTGCGCGACCGGCTGCAGCGGGAGAAGCAGCTCCCGGTCCCGGACGCCGTCCGCATCGCCGGCGAGGTGGCCTCGGCGCTCGACTACGCGCACCGCCACGGCGTGATCCACCGCGACATCAAGCCAGAGAACATCCTGCTCCACGACGGCCAGGCGCTGGTCGCGGACTTCGGGATCGCGCTGGCGGTGACCACCGCCGGGGGCACGCGGATGACCGAGACGGGGATGAGCCTCGGCACGCCGCACTACATGAGTCCCGAGCAGGCGATGGGCGAGCGCGAGATCACCGCGCGCTCGGACGTCTACTCGCTGGGCTGCGTGCTCTACGAGATGCTGGTCGGCGAACCGCCCTTCACCGGGCCGACGGCGCAGGCGATCGTCGCGAAGGTGATGAACGAGAGGGCGGCGCCGATCATCCCGCAGCGCGACCGCGTGCCGCCGCACGTCGAGGAGGCGGTGCTCACCGCGCTTGAGAAGCTGCCGGCCGACCGCTTCGGTTCGGCGGCCGAGTTCAGCGCGGCGCTCGCGGCGAATCGTCTCGACACGGGCGCCCGCACCACGCGTGCCCGCGCGGCCGGCGATGGGTCCGACCGGG
The DNA here is from genome assembly GCA_029884515.1 of Gemmatimonadota bacterium. GTDB lineage: Bacteria > Gemmatimonadota > Gemmatimonadetes > Gemmatimonadales > Gemmatimonadaceae > Pseudogemmatithrix. Next base: position 10,728 of record JAOUHR010000028.1, on the reverse strand, counting down.
CTGCCGCGCGCAACCGGGTGGCCGCCGTCGCGCTCGTCGTGGCAGCGCTCGCCGGTGTCGCGGGCTGGATGCTCGGGCAGCGTGCGGGTGCGCCGCCCGCGCCGTCGTCGCGCCTGGCGATCATCGAGCCCAACAGCAGCGTCTTCTTCAACGGCATCGCCCGCACCATCGCCATCACGCCGGACGGCCAGACGGTGATCTTCGCGGCCACCCACGCGATCGGCGGCTCGCAGCTCCTCATGCGGCGGCTCGATGGCAGCGCGTCGGTGCCGGTCCCGAACTCGACGAACGCGGCCCAGATCCGGGTCGCGCCGGACGGCCGCACGCTCTACGCCTCCTTCGCCGGCGCGCCGATGCAACGCATGCCCATCACGGGAGGCACGTGGACGCCGGTGCCGCATGCCGTGGGCACGCCCTTCTTCGCGTTCGGCGAGGAGGGGACGATCTACTGGGGCCGCCCGCTCGGCAACGAGACGCACCGCGTGGGTCCCGACGGCCGCGACACGGTGATGTTCTCGGCGGCGACGCTCCAGCAGGTGCTTCCCGGCGGCCGCCACGCGCTGGGCGTCCGGTACGGGACGGCGCAGAACTTCGGGACGGCCGTCGTGCTCGATCTCCGCTCCGGGGCCATCGAGACGCTGATCGACGGTCCGGTTTCCGACATCCGCTATACGCAGGGATACCTCGTCTACGTACGGACGGACAACACGATGATGGCCGTCCCCTTCGACCCGGACACGCGCCGGCTTGCGGGCGAGCCGGTCGAGATCGCGAACGACGTCACCGTGAGCGGCGCCGGCTTCGCCCAGTTCGCGGTCGCGGAGAACGGCACGGTCGCGTACGTGCCCGGGTTCGCGAGCGACCTGGTGAGCGTGATCCGCGCGGGCGACCTCCGCGTGCTCATCGAGGAGCGGCAGCGCTACCACAGTCCGCGCGTCTCGCCCGACGGCCGGCGTGTGGCCGTCGACATCGTGCGGCTCGACGGGCGCGACGTCTGGTTCCTCACGGAGGGCTCGCGTGAGCTGGTCCGCGCCACCTTCACGCGCGACGGGCACGACCCGGTCTGGTCGCCGGACGGGAAGGGGTTCTACTACACAGCGGCCAAGGGCGACCGGCTCGGCGTGTTCTTCGCGCAGCCGGGCACGACCGCCGAACCGCGCGACGTCGCCGCCGCGGCCGAGCTGTCCTACACCGGGACGCCGATCGGCGACGGCTCCGGTCTCCTCACCGAGGCGGCGGCCGGCGACGGGCGGGGCTCCGACATCGTCCGGATCCTCTCCGGGAGCGGCCGCGTGGACACGCTCCTGGCGACGCCGGCGGACGAGTCGTACGCAGTGCCATCCCCCGACGGCCGCTGGTTCGCCTACATCTCCGACCGCTCCGGCCGCGCGGAACTCTACCTGCGCTCGCTGCGTGGGGGCGACGTGCAGCTGCAGCTCTCGGACGACGGCGCCTCCGAACCGGTCTGGTCGCGCGACGGCCGGGAGATCTTCTACCGGCGGCCGACGCCGGGAGGCGCTGGGCTCGTCGCGCTCTCGCTGCAGTTCGCGCCGGCGCCGCGCGTGATCGGCCGCACGCCGCTCTTCGACGTCTCCGGCTTCGACACGGGAACGCCGCACGCGAACTACGACGTCGCGCCCGACGGGAGGTCATTCGTGTTCGTGCGTCCACGTGGCGCGACGTACGTGATGGTGCTGCAGAACGTGCCGGAACTCGCGCGTCGGCTCGCACGCGAGGCGGCGGCCCGGTGAGTGACGGCGTGGTGGTTCGCACACCGGTGACCGGGACTCGGTCGCGCCCGTGGCGCGGACTCGTCGCGCTGGGGTGCCTCGCGTGCACCGCGGCGAGCGCCGGCGCGCAGGCGTCGCCCGCCGCCCCCGCCGGCTGGGACGACTTCGCCCGCGACCTCCGCGCCTATGTCGCGGCGGACGGCATCGTCGGCGCGAGCGCGCTCGTGATGCGCGAGGGTAGGGTCCTGGCGCGCGTCGATGTCGGCGAGCAGGACCGCGCTGGGCACGTCGCCGCCACCGACCGCACCATCTATCACTGGGGCTCGATCACCAAGGCGCTGACCGCCATCTCGATCATGCAGCTGCGCGACCGTGGACGGCTCTCGCTCGACGATCGGATCACGCGCTACCTCCCGGAGTTGCGGCTCCTGCACGACCCGTACGGCATGATCGACAGCATCACGATCCGCATGCTGCTCTCGCACTCCGCTGGATTCCGCAACGGCACCTGGCCCTACGCGCAGGGCAGGCCGTGGGAGCCGTTCGAGCCGACCACCTGGGCCCAGCTCGTCGCGATGATGCCGTACCAGGAGCTGCTCTTCAGGCCCGGCACGCGGTACGGCTACTCCAACCCGGCCTTCATCTACCTGGCGCGCGTGATCGAGCAGCTCAGCGGCGATCCTTGGGACGCGTACGTGCAGAAGAACATCTTCGCGCCCCTCGGCATCACGCACAGCTACTTCCGCGGCACGCCCTATTGGCTCGCCGCGGACCGGTCGCACAACTACACGATCGTCCGCGACAGCGCGACGGGCGCCCCACGCACGGTGGACAACGGCGCCGACTTCGATCCCGGCATCACCACGCCCAACGGCGGGTGGAACGCGCCCCTCCAGGATCTCGCGACCTACGTCGCCTTCCTCACGGACGCCGTGCCGCTGGGCGGCTCACGCGCCAACTACCCGCACGTGCTCTCGCGCGCGAGCCTCGAGGAGATGTGGACGCCGGTCGTGCCCATGGACGCGGGGTACGAGGCGTCGAGCGGGCAGTGGATGGGCCTCTCGTTCTTCCTGCGCAGGAACGGAAGCCAACGGCTCATCGGGCACACCGGGTCGCAGGCCGGGTTCCGGTCGTTCTTCTACTTCGACCCGGCGACCGGCGCCGCCATCATCGCGGTGTTCAACACGACCAACCAAGCGGCTCCCGCGACGGCGGCATACGAGAAGCTCACCGCCCGCGCGCTCGCCCTGCTGCGCTGACCGGGGGCCGCGGGTCCCGCGGCGGCTCGGGCAGCACGCCGCCGCGCCCCGCTCAGGGTCTCGTCGCGCGCCCGGTGTACCCCGACTCCCGCTGCAACCGCGCCAGCTCCGCCTGGAGCTCCGGCAGCAGCGCGCGGCCCCTGGGTGACCCGATCAGGTTGTCCATCTCGAACGGATCGGTCTCGAGATCGTACAACTCGTCCATCCCGGGCAGCTCGAGATAGTGGATGTACTTGTAGCGCTCGGTGCGCACGGCCTCGTACCCCATCGTCAGCATCCGCGGGAAGACCTTGTCCGAGTAGTACTCGAGCATCACCGACTTCCGCCACGGCGGCGTGGCACCCTCGAGCAGCGGCACGAGGGAGAGTCCCTGGCGCGGCACGGTGTCGGCCACGCCCGCCAGCGCCAGCAGCGTGGACGCGAAGTCGATCGTCTGCACCATCTGCGCGGGCGTCGTGCCCGCGCGCGCCGCCTCCGGGTAGCGGATGATCAGCGGGATGCGCGCGGTCTCCTCGTACGCCAGCCGCCGCTCCTCGTCGAGGCCGTGTTCGCCGTAGAAGTACCCGTGGTCGCTCGTGAGGACGATGATGGTGTTGTCGAGCTCGCCGAGCTCCTCGAGCGTCTTCACGATGCGGCCGAGGCTCTCGTCCACGCCGAGGAGCATCTCCTGGCGCGCACGCACATCGGCGTCGCTCGTGCCGGTGGCCGGGCCGAGCGGCGGGAGTCCCGGGATCTTGCGGAGCAGGGCGGGTGTCCGCACCGGCGCCTTCGTCGCATTCGACCGCCGGGGCACCACTGCGTTCGCGAATCGGCCGCGATGGCGCTCCGCGGGGACGAACCCCGACGGCTGTTCGGCGAGCGTGGCGACGCTGCCGTCGTCGCGCTGCACGACGTTCGGGTGCAGCGCCTTGTGCGCGAGGAACAGCAGGAAGGGCTCGTCCTTCGCCTGCCGCACGAAATCCACGGCGAAGTCGGTGAGCACGTCGGTGACGTAGCCCTTCACCTCCCGCCGTTCGCCGTCGATGTTGAGCTTGGGGTCCTCCGCCTCGCCCTGGCCCTTCATCGCCACCCAGCGTGTCCAGCCGGGCCGCCGCGAGTCGTCGTTCCCCATGTGCCACTTGCCCATGAATGCCGTCTGGTAGCCGGCGGCGGCGAGCGGGATCGCGAAGGTCGGCAGGCGATGGCTCGCCGAGTCGCGCGCGGTGTTGTCGATGATGCCGTTGGTGTGGACGTATTGCCCGGTGAGGATGCTCGCCCGGCTCGGGCTGCAGAGCGGCGTGGCGGCGAAGGCGTTCAGGAAGCGCACGCCCTCGTGCGCCAGGCGGTCGATGTTCGGCGTCTCGGCGAACGGGTGCCCGGCGACGCCGATCTCGTCCCAGCGGAGGTCGTCGACGAGGACGAAGACGATGTTCGGCCGCCGATCGACGGACGTGGCCGGCGCGCAGGCCATCGCGGTGCACAACACCAGCAGCAACATGCGTCGCATCGAGTCCCCGGGTCGCGATCCGCAACGTTACCGCTCCCGGCTCGTGGGCGCTACATTCGCGACCATGGTCTCCCTCGCTCGGGCCGGTCGGCAACTCGCGGTGGTGGGTGCGTGCGCTGCTGCCGCCTGCGCCACGGGTGAATCGGCGCCGGTGATCACGGAGGCGCCGGGCGAGGCGCCCCCGGGCATGGTCTGGATCCCCGGCGGCACCTTCTCCATGGGCGACGACGGGGAGTTCGCGTTGCCGCCCGAGCAGCCGGTGCATCGCGTGCAGGTCGACGGCTTCTACATGGATGCGACCACCGTGACCAATGCGCGCTTCGCCGCATTCGTCGCCGCCACCGGCTACGTCACGGTGGCGGAGCGCGCTCCGGTGCTGGAGGAGATCCTGCGCCAGCTCCCGCCCGGGACACCGCCGCCGGCCGGCGAGCTGCTCGTGCCCGGCTCACTCGTCTTCACGCCGGCACCGGGCGCCATGGACCTGCGCGACGTCTCACAGTGGTGGCGCTGGGTCCCGGGCGCCGACTGGCGGCATCCGGGTGGGCCGGGCACGAACCTCGACGGGAAGGGCGACTTCCCGGTGGTGCACGTCGCGTGGGCCGACGCCGTCGCCTTCGCCGAGTGGACGGGCGGGCGCCTGCCGACGGAGGCCGAGTGGGAGTACGCGGCGCGTGGAGGTCGCGAACGCGCCGCCCACGCGTGGGGTGCGGCACCGCACGACGCCGCGCATCCGCAGGCGAACATCTATCAGGGCACCTTCCCGTCGCACCCGGCCGAACCGGTGGCGGTCGCGAGCTACCCCGCGAACGCCTTCGGCCTGTACGACATGGCGGGGAACGTCTGGCAATGGACGCTCGACTGGTACCGGCCGGACACGTATGCGGTGGAGGCGGCTCGCGGCGTGGTGCGCAATCCCACCGGGCCACCCGCCGGGCTCGATCCGCGGAGCGGCGCCGAAGCCATGCGCGTGATCCGCGGCGGCTCGTTCCTGTGCAGCGACTCGTACTGCCGGGGCTACCGGGTCAGCGCGCGCGGCACCGGCGCGCCCGACACCGGCGCGTCGCACATCGGGTTCCGAACGGTGATGACGACCGAGCAGTGGCGACTCCGCAGGATCGCCGCTCCCTGACCACGTCCCCGGCGGCGACGGAGCAGGTCCTCCCGCCTCATCCCGTTGGCGGTCGATCTTCGCCCCGATACACCATTATATTCCGGGCTGGCAGGCAGGTCCCCCGTGCGCGGAGTCCCCATGCGAACCCTCTCCCTCATCCTCGTCACCGCGGCGATCGCCGCGCCGCTTTCCGCCCAGGCGCCGGACAGCGCGGCGATCAAGCTCAAGCAGCGCGTGGACGCGATCTTCGGCATCCCGCAGAAGGCCGACGACGCCCGCAAGGCCGGCGTGCCGGACAGCACGGTGCAGTCGATCATGAAGATCCTCGGCAAGGAGAAGGTCCCCGCCGCGGACGCCGGCATCATCCTCACCGCGGAGCGCGATGGCGCGCGCGAAGGAGGATCGAAGGACAACCTGGGTGCCTTCGTGCAGCGGCAGCACGCCGCGGGACTGCGCGGGCGCGAGCTCGCCGATGCGATCCACGCGGAACAGGAGCGGCGGGGCATGCGGAAGAAGGGAGCCGAGGGCGAGCGGGAGATGGAGGATCACGACGCGATGGACCGTGACAGGAAGCCGGACGCGGACATGAGCAAGGGCAGGAAGCCCGACGACGCGAAGGGCAAGGGCAAGAAGCCCGATGATGCCGGGTCCAAGGGCAAGTCGAAGCGTCCCGACCAGGCGGCCTCCGGTCGCCGTCCACTCCCGGGCTGAGACCATGACACGATTCCCACGCACGGCAACGCTCGCCCTGATCGCCGTCGCCGCCTGCAGCGGCGCGAAGTCGGACGGCAGCGGCACCGCCGCGAGCACCCCGAATGACGCGCAGCGCGCGGCCGCGATCGAACAGGCGGTGCGCGCCGCACCGATGAAGACCGACTCGATCCTGTCCGCCAACGGACTCACGGCCGATGAACTCGAGCAGATGATGTACCGCGTCGCGGCCGACAGCGCGCTCAGTGCGGAGTACCGCCGGCTCACGGCACGCTAGCGGCGGGCGATCCGGCTAGGGTTCCGGGTCGGGCAGCCGCAGCGCGGACTCGTCGTCGATCATGGTGACGGTGCGCTGCCGTGTGCGGTCCACCACCAGCCGCGTGACATCCGGCCGCGCGTAATGCCCGGCGGGGTCGAAGCCCTGCCGCTCCTCGCGCACCCGCGCGTGGTCGAGCGTCGCGACGATCACCCGCTCCTCGCCCACCACGGGTTCCACCACCCACGACCCGTCCGGCGCGGCGATGCAGCTGCCGCCATTCGCCATCATGTCGTTCGCGGTCTCGCGCAGCAGGTCCCCCGCCGGCAGTCCGTCGGGGATGTCGGTACGCCGCATGAGCCCGCTCACCGAGATCACGTACGACCGTCCCTCCTTGGCGAGGAACCGCGTGAGGTCGTGCGTGTTGTGCAGCCCTCCCGGCCAGATCGCGACGTGCAGGTCCTCCCCCTCGGCGTAGAGCGCCGCCCGGGGCAGGGGCATCCAGTTCTCCCAGCAGTTGAGCCCGCCCACGGTGAAGGCCCCCAGCCTGTGCGTGCGGAGCCCATGTCCGTCGCCGGGGGACCAGGTGAGCCGCTCCTCGTGCGTGGGCATCAGCTTGCGGTGCACGGTGCCGATCACGCCCTCGGCGTCGATGTAGACGAGACTCGCGTACACGCTGTGCCCGCCGCGGTCGGCGGGCCGTTCGATGATGCCGAGGAGGGTGGCGAGCGAGAGCTGCCTCGCCGCGTGGCAGACGCGGTCCAGGTGGCCGGCCTCGATCTGCACCGCCTGTTCCAGGTAGTGCGCGTGGAGCACCTTCTGCACGGGCGACTCGAAGCGCGCGCCGTCGGTGCGCTCCAGCCAGAACGGATAGCCGGGGATGAGCGCCTCGCCGAACGTGACGAGTCGGGCGCCGCCGCGTGAGGCGTCGTGCATCGCGGCCAGCACCTTGTCGACGGTGCGGGAGCGGTCGAGCCAGATGGGAGCGACCTGCGCCGCGGCGACGATCAGGTGGTCGGGAGACGAAGCAGGCATGTCCCCCGTAAGGTAGCGCGCCCGGCGCCGCCGCACTCCCGGCCCCGGTTGCTTTCGAGCCCGAGAGCCGGCGGCTACCTTAGTCGCCGCGCACCGATCGTCCCAGCCTCCCGCCATCCGCCGTCCAGATGCCGCTTCGCGCCTCACGTGTCCTTCTTGCCTGCGCGGCCGTCCTCGTGCTGGCCCTGCCGGCGTTCGCCCAGGGCACGCTCGTGCTGCAGTCCGACTTCGGCCTCCGTGACGGGGCGGTGGCCTCGATGAAGGGCGTCGCCACCGGCGTCGACCCCGCGCTCCGCATCCACGACCTCACGCACGAGATCGCGCCGTTCGACATCTGGGAGGCGGCCTACCGCCTGCGGCAGGTGACGCCGTACTGGCCGCGCGGCACGGTGTTCGTCTCCGTGGTGGACCCCGGCGTCGGCACGGCGCGGCTCGGTGTGGTCGCGCGCACGGCGCGGGGGCAGCTCCTCGTCACGCCGGACAACGGGACGCTCACCTTCATCGCCGCCGACGTCGCGGAGGTGCGCGAGATCGACCTCACGAAGCACACGCTCCCCGGCTCCGAGCGCTCGCACACCTTCCACGGCCGTGACGTCTTCGCCTACCTCGGCGCCCGCCTCGCCTCGGGGCAGGTGCGGTTCGAGGACGTCGGCCCCACGCGCGGCACCACGATCGTGCGGCTCGAGGTCACGCCGCCGCGGCGCGAGGGCGCGAAGGTGCAGGGGATCGTGGCCATGATCGACCGCCCGTACGGCAACGTCTGGACCAACCTCCCGGCGGCGATGATCGACAGCGCGGGGTTCCGCGTGGGCGACACGCTCGTGGTGCGCATCACCGACGGACGGCGCGAGGTGTTCGCCGGGCCGGTGCCCTACGTGGAGAGCTTCGGCCATGTCGCGCCGGGAGCGACGGTGGCCTACCTCAACAGCCTGCTCGACCTCGCGATCGCCGTGAACCAGGGGAGTTTCGCCGACTCGCACCACGTGCGCTCGGGCCCGGCGTGGATGGTGAGCGTGAGTCGCGGCCGGCCGCGCGCGCCGTAGCTTCCCCCGCACCCCGATCCCGGTCGCCATCCCATGCCGCTCCACCGCCACCGCCCCGCCCGCGCGATCGTCGCGCTCCTCGCGAGCTGCGCCTCGCTCTCCCTCGTCGCGTGCGCGCGCGGCACCACCGCCGCGCCGGCGGACGAGGTCGTCTCCACGCGCGGCGTGGTGGTCTCGGCGCACCACCTCGCCTCCGACGCCGGCGCGGCCGCCCTCGCCGCGGGCGGCAACGCGGTGGACGCCGCGGTCGCCACCGCGTTCGCGCTCGCCGTCACGCACCCGAGCGCGGGGAACATCGGCGGGGGCGGGTTCATGGTGATCCGGCTCGCCGACGGCACGGCCACCACCATCGACTACCGCGAGAAGGCGCCGCTTGCCTCGACGCCCACGATGTACCTCGACGCCAAGGGGAGGATCAGCCCGTCCGCGACGGACTCGGGCTGGCGCTCGCCCGGCGTGCCGGGCACCGTGCGCGGCCTCGCCGCGGCACACGCGCGCTTCGGCAAGCTCCCCTGGGCCGACCTCGTGCGGCCCGCGGCTGCGCTCGCCGAGCACGGGTTCGCGCTCTCCGGCCCGCTGGCGCAGGAACTCAACTGGGCGGTGGACAGCTTCCTGGCGCCCTTCCCGGCGTCGGTGGCGGCGTACGGCAAGCCGGGCGGCGGAAGGTGGGCCGCCGGCGACACGCTCAAGCTCCCGCAGCTCGCGCGCGCGCTCGCGGCGATCGCCGAGGGCGGGCCGGACGCGTTCTACTCGGGATGGATCGCCGACTCGCTCGCCGCACAGATGAAGGCGCACCGCGGCCTGATCGCCAGGGCCGACCTCGCCGCGTACCAGGCGATCGAGCGCGCGCCCGTGCGCGGCACCTTCAACGGCTACGAGATCATCGGCATGGGGCCGCCGAGCTCGGGCGGCGCGGTGATGGTGATGGTGCTCAACCAGCTCGAGCTGCTCGGCCTGAGCGGCCTCACGCGCGGCTCCGCCGCCTACCTGCACCGGCGCATCGAGGCCGACCGCCGCGCCTACCTCGAGCGCGCGCGCTGGATGGGAGACGCCGACTTCACCGCCATCCCGATGGAGCGGCTGCTCTCCAAGGCGTACGCCAAGGAACTCGTCGCGGGGATCGACACCGCGCGCGCCTCGAGCAGCCTCGCGCTCGGCAAGGACATCGTCACCGACGCGGGCGAGTCGCGGGAGACGACGCACTTCAGCGTGGTGGACGCCGAGGGGAACGCGGTGTCGAACACGTACACGCTCGAGGGCGGCTACGGCTCGGGCGTGGTGGTCGCCGGATTCCTGCTCAACAACGAGATGGGCGACTTCAACAAGAAGCCGGGCTACACGAACACGGGCTGGGCGATCGGCACGCCGGCGAACGTGATCGCGCCCGGCAAGCGGATGCTCAGTTCGATGTCGCCCGTGATCGTGACGAAGGATGGCGCGCTGCGGCTCGTGGCGGGCTCACCCGGCGGGCGCACCATCCCCAACACGGTGCTCGACGTGGTGCTCGGCGTGACGGCGTTCGACCAGGGCCTGCGGGACGCCGTGGACGGCGCCCGCGTGCACCACCAGTGGATGCCCGACACGGCGTACCTCGAGGCGGGGGCCGCCACGCCCGAGGTGCTGCGCGCCCTCCGCGCGATGGGGCACGTCGTGAAGGAGGAGCCGGCGCGGAGCCAGGGCGACGCGCACTCGATCCTCTACGACGCGGCCACGGGGACGGCGCGCGGCGTGAACGACCACCGGAGCCCGGACTCGAAGGCGAGCGCACCGCCGCGGTAGGGCCGCGCCGCCGGAGCGGGGCCGCGCCGCGGCCATCGCGGCCGCTGCGCCGCGGTCACCCGCGCGCCGCGGTCTCCGCCAGCACGCGGTCGAGCGCCTCGAGCAGCGCGTCGATGTCGTCGCGCTCCACGGTGAGCGGGGGCCGGATCTTGAGCACGTTGTCGGCCGGCCCCTCGGTGCCGATCAGGATGCGCTCCTCCCGCAGCCGGTTCTTCACGTGCGCCGCGGCCCGCGTGGCCGGGGCGCGGGTGGCGCGGTCGGTCACGAGGTCCACGCCCACGAAGAGCCCCACGCCGCGCACGTCGCCGATCACCTCGT
>JAOUHR010000027.1 GCA_029884515.1 Gemmatimonadota bacterium | reverse complement strand
TGGCCAGGAGGTTCGTGAGTGCCTCGGGCGGATCCTGCAGGTCGCCGTCCATCAGGAGCAGCACGTCGCCGGTGGCGTGGTCGAATGCCGCCGAGAGTGCGGCTTGGTGCCCGAAGTTCCGCGAGAGTACCACGACCACCACGCGCGGATCGCGCCGCGCCGCCGCCTCGAGGAGCGCGAGCGACCGGTCGCGGCTGCCGTCGTCCACGAGCAGGAACTCGTGCGGCCCGCCCGGCGTCGCGTCGAGTACGGCGAGCACCCGGTCGAGCAGCGCGGGGATCACCTCCTCCTCGTTGTGGATCGGCACGGCGATGGTGACGCGGCGTGCGCTCATCTGGCGACTCCGTGGAAGTAGACCATCCACCACAGTGGGACGCCCGGCACGCCGAGCGGGTAGAGCTCGAGGTGCCGCTCCTCGAGATGCTCCGTGAACAGTGCACGCCACGCGTGCAGTGGTCGAGCGAAGCGACCCCGGTCGAGCCGCGCGAAGAGACGCGCCGCGGACGCCCGCTCGGGCAGCACGAGGTCGAGCACGTGCACGCCCCCGTCGGGTGCGGCGAGTCGCGCCATCCGCCGCAAGAGCGAGCGCACCACGTCGTCGGGGAGGTGATGCATGAGCGAGTTGGCGAACACGCAATCGAACCGCTCGTCCGGCAGCACGCGCTCGTCCGCCACGTCGCCGACCACGAACCGCCCCCGGTGTCGTCGCGACGCCGTGGCGATGTACTCGGGGTTCACGTCGATGCCCACATAGTCCTGCGCGCGGAACACCGCGGCGTTGGTGCCGGGCCCGCAACCCACGTCGAGCACGCGACGGACGCTCGGCAGGTCCACGCGCTCGAGGAAGGGCCGCAGCTCCGCGGTCGCGAGGGGCGCCTGCCAGAGGCGATAGACCGCCGGCACTTCGAGCAGCCGGTCGGTGGCGCGTCGGCCGATGCTCACGGGGACCTCCGGGCCGAACGCGTGTTCATCGCCACAGCACCACGAAGCCACGGAAATCGCGTTCGTGCGGGTAGGCCGCGCGCAACTCGGCGAAGGTCTCCGGCGGGATCGGTTTCGAGAACTGCGACGTGAGCTTGATCACCACCACGGCGGCGCCCAGCGCTTCCAGCCGCTCGACGAGCGGCCGGGCCGTCGTCGCGGGCGCATCGAGGAAGTCGAAGAAGGTGCGTGTGTGATTGGGCAGCCCGGAGAGGAAGTACACCTCGGGCGAGTCCGGCCCCGCCCAGATGGGGCGTCCCGCCGCGCGTTCGACGACGAACGGGATCAGCGCGTCGTACACCTCCGCCTCCCGCGCATCGATGCGCAGGCCGCCCCGCGGCAACTCGAGCTGCGCCACGTCGGGGCTGCGCGCGAACGCGCGCCCGAGGCTGCCCACCGATCCCGGGACGATCCGCACCAAGCCGAACGCCAGGAAGAACAGCGCGCCGATGAGCTGCACGGCGGTGCCGGCGCGCCCGATCACCCGCGTGGCCGCCACCGCGGCGACGAGTGTGAGGGGGAGCGCGTAAAGCGTGTAGATGGGCGCCGCGAACGGGTACTCGACCAGCGCCAACCCCACCGCGAGGCAGCAGAGCGTGATCGCCGAACGCAGCGCGGCGCCGTGCGTCGCGTTGGGCGTCGTCACGCGCGCGGTCGTGCCGGCGGTCGCCGTCGCGAGGACCATCCGCGCCGTATCCACCGATAGGATGAAGAGGAGTCCCCACGCGGCGTACCAGCCGGCGCGATACCATTGTCCGCCCGTGCCCGAGAGCACGACGATCGCCCCGAACCAGAGTGCGGCGAGCGCCGGCGCTACGAACCGCATCGCACCGCGCCTCGACGGCAGCCAGAGCAACGCCGCGAGCGGCACGGCGAGCAGGATCGTCACGGGCGGTGGCGGGCTGAGCGAGGCGGATGCGATCCGCCGGAACGGGGTCACGAACACGCCCCCGAGCATCTGTCCCGCGCCGCCGACCACGAGATAGAAGAGGAGGAAGAACCCGAGCGGCACGACCGCGCCGACCGTGAATGGCGTGAGGCGCTGGATCAGTGCGCGCCACCGCTCATGCGCCGGGGCGAAGGGTGGCGTCCACGTGCGCGCGAGGATCGCGAGTGCGACGAGGCTCGTCGGGAACGCGATCCGGAACAGCTCTCGGTCGCCAACGCGCCCGGCGACCGCGCCGAGCGCGACCACCACGAACACGAGCACGAGTGCGAGCGCCCACTCGTAGTTCCCGCGCGCCGCGCGAGGCGCTGTGGCGGAGTCCACGGCGGCCGCGCCTCCGCGGGAGCCGTCCGAGTCAGGCGCACTCGCCGCCAACCCGCCCGGCGCCTGCTCCGCGACGAGCAGGGCGAGCCCACCGCCGAGCAGCACGAAGATCCCCGAGAGCTTGAACAACAGGGCGATGCCCGCGAGCGCGCCCGCAAGCGCGATGAATCGCCGGTCGCCACCCTCGTGCCACCGCATCAACGAGAGCGCCGCGAAGGTCGCGAAGAAGAGGATGTACCACGACGGCAACGACGCCGGATAGTTCGGCACGCTCCACACGAAGACCGCGAGCGCAGCGAGCCCCGCGCCGACGGGGGGTGCGAAGCGGAGGAGGATCCGGTACGTCGCGGCGAGCCATCCCATCGCCGCGACGAAGAGCGGGAGGCGCAGCGGCACGGTCCCGATCCCGAACACCGCGAACACCCCCGCGTGGATGTAGCTGAGCAGCCCCGTGTAGATCTCGTCGAAGTCGCGATGCGGTACCTCGCCCTGCAGTACACGGACCGCGGACTGCCCCAGCGACCCCTCGTCGTGCGGGAACCACCCACGGAGGAGGAAGACGCTCAGCAGGGCGCCGCCGAGGAGGAGCACGGCGCCCAGCACCAGCGCCGCCCACGGCTGGCGCGCCCGCTCCCCTCCCTCGCTCACGACGCCGACCCGGCGGTGCTCACCACGCGATCCCGTAGTCCTCGCCGAAGTTGCTCGCCGCCCCCCAGAGCGACTTGTGCTTCTGGTCCACCCAGATGGCCGTGATCGGCCCCGAGGTGTAGCGCGAGAACTCGAGTGCATACCCGCGGCGCCGCAGGTCGTCGCGCACCCAGTCGGGGATCCGCTCGTTCAACTGCAACCGTCCCGGCCGCGCGTCGTGCGCACCGAAGCTCGAGCGCATCTGATAGCTGTGGAAGCCCGGGTGCTCCGCCGCCTGCTGCACCGTCTGGCCGAACTCGACCATCGCGAGGAAGAACTGGAGCAGGTCCTGGTCCTGCGTGTCGCCGCCCTGCACGGAGAACGCCATCCAGGGCGCACCGTCCTTGAGCGCGAGGGTCGGCGTGAGCGTCACGCGCGGGCGCTTGCCCGGCTCGATCACGTTGAAGGGGCCGTCCTCCGCCAGCGTGTTGAACGACTGCGCGCGCTGCGAGAGCCCGATCCCCGTGCGACCGGCGATCACCGCCGGCACCCAGCCGCCGCTCGGCGTGATCGAGACGAGCCAACCCTTCTCGTCCGCGGCTTGGATGCTCGTCGTGCCGCGCGTGAAGGCTTCGTCAAACGCGGCGTTGTCGCCGGGAGTCTCGCTCGAGGCTGCCGTCCTGGGCCCCGTGGCGGACCAGCTCTTGAGGAGCTCCGTGAACGGGTTCGTGCCACCCTGGAACGCGTACGGGTCACCGGGACGCACGCCGGCGTCGTTCCGGTCGTGGTTCAACTGCGCCCAGCGCGCCTTCGCGTACGCCTTGCTCATCAGCCCTGCCACCGGCTCCTCCGGCGGGAAGTACGGGTCGCCGTAATAGAAGTCGCGATCGGAGTAGGCGAGGTTCATCGCCTGGTAGATCGTGTGGATGTACTGCGCGCTGTTGTAGCCCATCCCCTTGAGGTCCGCGTTCTCGAGGATGTTCAGCGACTGCAGCATCACCGGCCCCTGCTGCCAGATCGGGAGCTTGTAGACGTCGATGCCACGGTAGTTCGTCGTGTACGGCTCCTCGATCTTCACCTGCCAGTTCGCGAGGTCGGCCTTGGTGAAGAGTCCGCCCTGCTCGCGCATCCCGCGCACGATCTCGTCGGCGATGTCGCCCTTGTAGAAGCGATCGTAGGCGGCCATGATCGCGTCCTTGCGCGACTTGCCGGCCTTGAGCGCGGCCGCTTCGGCCGCGATCAGTTTCCGGAACGTCGCCGCGAGATCCGGCTGCCGGAAGATCTCCCCCGGCATCGGTGCCTCGCGCGCCTCACCCGCGTGCGGGAGGAAGACGGCTGGTGAATACTTCCACTCCTTGATGCGCGCCTTGTTCATCTCCATCCCGTTCGCCGCCTGTGCCTCGATCGCGTAGCCGTCCTCGGCCATCTGGATCGCCGGGGCCAAGACCTGCGCGAGCGACATCGTGCCGTACTCGGCGAGCATCACCATCATCCCACCCGGGGTGCCGGGCGTGACGGCCGCGAGCGGCCCGAAGTCGGGCGGGAAACGCATTCCCTTCGACTGATAGAACGCCGCGGTCGCTCCCGTGGGTGCGACGCCGAGCGCGTTGATGCCGATGACCTTCTTGAGTCCCGGGTGGTAGATCAGCGCCTGCGTCTCACCTCCGCAGCCCAGTGTGTCCCACATCGTGCAGACCGCGGCGAGCATGCCGACCGCGGCGTCCACCGCGTTCCCGCCCTGCTGGAAGATCGTGGCGCCGGCCGTCGCGCCGAGTGGCTTGCCGGTCACGGCCATCCAATGCTTGCCGTGGAGCTGCGGGCGCTCGGTCTTCTGGGCGCCGAGCGGGAGCACCGCAGCAAGGAGGCTGAGGGTCAGGAGGACGGTGGGCAGGGGGCGATCGGGGCGCATGGGGTCGGGGTGAGGGACCCGTGGAAGATGCACCATCGTGCACCATCGAGCCACGGATGCGTCTGTTGAGGTCCGCGCGAACATGCCGTGTCCGAGCAGGGTGCGGGTCCGCCCGACCGACGCGTAGGGGAGCGCCTCTGGTCGCGCGGGGTGGGCGGGCGTACCAATGCACCATGGGCACCGACGCGGTCTTCCAGGCTCGGGACCTCGCCAAGATCTATCACATGGGTGAGGTCGAGGTACCCGCGCTTCGCGGCGTGGATCTCGACCTGTTCGCGGGTGAGTTCGTCGTCATTCTCGGGCCGTCCGGGAGCGGGAAGTCGACATTGCTCAACATCCTCGGGGGACTCGACGCGCCGACCAGCGGCAGCGTCCGATTCCGTGACCACGCGCTCACCAACGCGGACGAACGCGCGCTCACGCAGTACCGGCGGGAGCATGTGGGCTTCGTCTTCCAGTTCTACAACCTGATCCCAAGCCTCACGGCGATCGAGAACGTGGCGCTCGTCACGTCACTCGCGGTGTCCACGCCGGGAATGCGCCCGGCGGATCCCGCCGCGACGCTCGCGCTCCTCGGCCTCGGTGAGCGGCTGGACAGCTTCCCGGCGCAACTCTCGGGCGGGGAACAGCAGCGCGTCGCCATCGCGCGCGCCGTCGCGAAGCGACCGGACGTCCTCCTTTGCGACGAGCCGACCGGCGCACTGGACGTCGAGACGGGCAAGCTCGTGCTGGAGGCACTCCGCATCGCGAACCACGAGTTCGGCACCCTCACGGTGGTGATCACGCACAACGCCTCCGTGGCAGGGATGGCCGACCGTGTGCTCAGGTTGCGCAGTGGCGCGATCGCGTCGGACGAACGGAACGCGAATCCCATCGCGCCGGGGGAGCTCGTCTGGTGAGGCGCTACCTCGACCGCAAACTCTGGCGCGACCTGCGCAAGCATCTCGGCCCGCTCATCGCCATCGCGATCGTCGTGAGCTGCGGGGAGGCGGCATTCGTCGCGATGCGGTCGATGGCGCGACTGCTCACCGCGGCGCAGGCGGACTACTACCGCGACGTCCGGTTCCCCGACGTCTTCGTCCAGGTCCGTCGGGCGCCGAACGCGGTGCTCCCGGCGCTGCGTGCCATCCCCGGCATCTCGCGGGTCGACGCGCGTGCCACGGGGGAGGTGCCGCTCCGCGTGCCGGGGCTCCGCGAGCCCGCGACCGCGCGCATCGTGGGGACCCGAGGGCCGGAGGCCCGTGCCCTGAACCTGGTGGTGCTGCGGCGCGGGCGCCGCCCGTTCCCGGGCGAGGCCGACGCCGCCATCATCAGCGACGGCTTCGCCTCCGCCAACGGCATCGTGCTCGGCGACACGCTCGGTGCGGTGATCGGCGATCGCTGGCGGAATCTCCGCGTGGTGGGAGTCGGGGTGACGGCCGAGTTCGTGTTCGAGATCGGACCAGGCTCGATGTTCCCCGACCCGCGCAGTTATGGCGTGATCTGGCTCGACGCCGACGCCGCGGCCGATGCCCTCGGGTTCGGCGGTGCCTGGAACGACCTGGCCGTGACCCTCACGCCAGGTGCGGACGAGGCCGCCGTCATCGCGGCGCTCGATGCCGAGCTCGCCCGATATGGGACCCTCGGCGCGTATGGGCGCGGGCGGCACCCCTCGCATCTCTTCGTGACCGAGGAGATCCGGCAGAACCGTACGTTCGCCTTCGTCTTGCCGCTGATCTTCCTGGCCGTGGCCGCATTCCTCGTGCACCTCGTGCTCGGGCGCGTGGTCCGACAGCAGCGCGAACAGGTCGGCACCCTGAAGGCGTTCGGGGCGCCCGCGCACGAGCTCGTGCGGCACTACGCGCTCTTCGGCCTGGTGCCGGCTGTCGTCGGCACGCTCGTCGGCGGTGGCTTGGGCATCTGGATGGCCCAGGGCCTGGCCGAGATCTACGCGGAGTTCTTCCGATTCCCTCGGCTCGAACTCCGGATCTACCCCACCGAGCTCGTCATCGCGGCGATCATCGCCGTCGTCGCCGCATTGGTCGGCGCGCTCGATGCGCTGCGCGGGACCCTGGCGTTGCCGCCCGCCGAGGCGATGCGACCGGAGCCACCCGCGACCTTCACCCACGGCTTCACGGACCGCGTCGTGGGTGACCGGTTGGGGTCCCCGGTGGCGAAGATGATCGTTCGCGGCATCACGCACCGGCCGTGGCGCACGGCGCTCGGTGCGTTCGGGATCGGCCTCGGCGCTGCCGTCGTGGTCGCCGGCACGTTCGGCTTCGACTCGGTGGCGCGGATGCGCCGGATCCTCTTCGAGGTCGGGCTGCGCGCGGATGTCTCGGTGGTGTTCGCGGAGGCCCAGGGCGTGCGCGTGCTCCCATCGCTCGCGGCGCTCCCCGGGGTCACGCGTGTCGAGCCGGTCCGTGAGGTGGCCGTCCGTGTGCGCCACGCGCATCGCTCCCGTCAGACGGCACTCATCGGCGTCGATCCCGCCGCACGATTGCGGCAGGTGGTGGGTCTCGACGCGCGTGCCGTCACGGTCGCGCCGGCGGGCGTCACGCTCAGTGCGAGCCTTGGCCGGGTGCTCGACGCCCGGGTGGGAGACCGGGTGGACCTGGAGTTCCTCGACGGCCGTGAGCGGCGCGTCGCGCTCCTGGTCGCCGCGCTCGTCGATGACATCTCCGGCGTCGGCGCGTACGTGGGTGCCGAACGGCTGCCGGGACTCGTCGGCGTCGGCGAGGTGATCACCGGCGCGGACCTCGCGGTGGAAGCGGGCGCGATGGACTCCCTCTACGACCGGCTGGTGCACGCACCAGCGGTGCAGGCGGTGCTGGTGCGCGACGCCATGCGACGCGCTTTCGACGAGACCGTGCGCGCCAACTTCCTCATCGTCCTCATCACGCTGGTGGCCTTCGCCGGAGCACTCTCGGCTGGCACCATCTACAATGCCGGGCGGGTGACGCTCTCCGAGCGCACGCGTGACCTGGCGAGCCTGCGCGTGCTCGGGTTCACGCAGCGCGAAGTGGCGCGCATCCTCTTCGGAGAGCTGGCCTTCCTTGCCGCGGTCGGCCTGCCGGTCGGGCTCGTCGTCGGCGTCGGGTTCGCCGCGGCGACGGTGGCGTCGTTCGGCGCCACCGAGCTCTTCCGCCTGCCGCTCGTCATCGGTCCGCGGACGCTCGCCGCCGGGATCGTCATCCCGTCCGTCGCAGCGGCGTTCGCCGTGATCCCGTTGCGGCACCGGCTCGAACGACTGGACCTTATCGGCGTCCTCAAGACGCGGGAGTAGTGGCGATGGGACGCAGGGCACGATGGATCACGGTTGCCGCCGTCGTGGTGCTCGGCGCGGCCGGCCTCTGGTGGCGGAGCGCGAACCGGGCGCTCGTGGTCGAGACGGCGACCGTGGTCCGCACCGCATTCGAGGAGACGATCGCCGAGGACGGGCGCACGCGCGCACGCTGGCACGTGGACGTCACGGCACCGGTCTCGGGTGAATGGCGTCCCGAGTCCCTCAAGGTCGGTGACTCGGTGGCCGCGGGACGCACGCTGGGCACGCTCGTCGCCGCCGCGGCCGACCCGGCGACGGCACGCCAGCTCACGGCGCAACTCGGCGTCGCCGAGGCCACGCTCGTCGCGTCCAGGAACGCCGAGGCAGCGGCGCGGCTCGGCGCCGAGCAGGCGAGTCGCGCCCTCGCGCGAGCGGAGCGGCTGGGCGCGGCGGGCGGCGTGTCGGTAGAACAGCTCGAACAGGCGCGCGACCTCGCAGAGTCCCGGCGGCGTGAACTCGACGCCGCGCACGCCCGCGTGACCGCTGCCGTGTTCTCCCGCGACGCGGCCCGCGCGCTCCTGCCCGGTGGCGGCGCGCCCGTGCGCATCGCCGCGCCGGGCGACGGCCTCGTGCTGCGGGTGGACGAGGAGCATGCGCGGGTCGTGCCGGCTGGCACACCCCTCCTGATGATCGGTTCCCTGGGGGCGCCCGAGGTCGTGGTGGATGTCCTCAGCACCGACGCCGGGCGCATCCCGGTCGGGGCCACGATGCGGATCGTGAGTGGCACCGACACGCTCTCGGCGCGCGTGCTCCGCGTGGAGCCGGCGGCACACACCGTGCGCTCGGCGCTCGGGGTCGACGAGCAGCGCGTCTCGGTGGCCGGGGACGTCGCCGACGGCGCGGTGCGCCTGGGGCACGACTTCGAGGTGCGCGTGCGAATCGTCGTGAGCCGACGCGAGGACGCACTGGTGGTGCCCGCGGGCGCCCTGGTGCGTGAGGGAACGGCGTGGTCCGTCTTCGTCATCGACGAGGATGGCCGCGCCCGGCGTCAACCGATCACGCTCATCGCCCGCGGCGCCGACGCGGCCGCGGTCGACGGCATCGCGGAGGGTCGCGTGGTCGTGGTCTATCCGCCGGAGGCGCTCACCGACGGGTCACGCGTGCGTCGCTGACCGCACGGTGAACACTCAGCGGATCGCGAAGCGATCCCTGGCCGAACGGACCGCCGCCGTGAGCCGCTCGACGTCGTCCCGGCCGCTGTAGACCCAGAACGACGCGCGGACGGTGGAGGGCACGCCGAGCGCACGCATCAGCGGCTGCGCACAGTGATGTCCCGCGCGCACGGCGACACCCTCCGCGTCGAGCGCCGTCGCCACGTCGTGCGGATGCGCGTCGGCAACGCTGAAACTCACCACCCCGCTCCGCTCCTCGGCGCGCGCGGTGCCGTGCAGCGCGACGCCGGGAATCCCGGCGAGCGCGCGCATCGCCAGCGACGTGAGTGCGACCTCGTGCGCCCGTACCTTGTCCATGCCGAGCGCGTCGAGATAGTCGCACGCCGCCGCGAGCGCGACGGCACCCTCCACGTTCGGCGTGCCCGCCTCGAACTTGTGCGGCAGCACGTTCCAGGTGGTGTCCTGGTCATGCACCCACTCGATCATGTCCCCGCCGAGCTGGTAGGGCGGCATCGCCTCGAGCAGCGCGCGGCGCGCCACGAGCCCGCCGATCCCCATGGGACCGCCCATCTTGTGGCCGCTGAAGCCATAGGCGTCCACGCCGAGCGTGTCCACGCCCACGCGCAGGTGCGGCACGGCCTGCGCGCCGTCGCACACCACGAGCGCGGAGCCGGCCCCGCGCGCGATGCGCACGATCTGCGCCACGGGGTTGATGGTGCCGAGGGCGTTGGAGACGTGCCCGAACGCGACGACCTTCGTGCGCGCGTCCACGAGGCGCGCCAGCATCGCGAGGTCCACGCCGCCCGCTGCGTCGAGCTCGGCGATCCGGAACTCCGCGCCCGTGGCGCGCGCGAGCTGCTGCCAGGGGACGAAGTTCGCGTGGTGCTCGAGCCGGGTGACCACGATGTTGTCGCCGCCGCGCACGTTGGCGCGGCCCCACGCGGTCGCGAGCAGGTTCAGGCCCTCGGTCGTGCCGCGGGTGAAGATGAGGGTGTCTGCGTCGGCCACGCCGAGGAACCGGGCGATGCGGGCCCGCGCGTCGTGATATGCCTGAGTGGCCGTGCCGGAGAGCGCGTAGGCGCCGCGATGCGGGTTCGCGTTGGCGTGCGTGTAGTAGTGCGTGATCGCGTCGAGCACCTGCCGCGGCTTCTGCGCCGTGGCGGCAGAGTCGAGGTACACGAGGTCGGGCGCCGCGGCGAGCAGCGGGAAGTCGGCGCGTGGCGCCAGCGCGTCGCTCGTCACGGCCCAGCCCTCGGAGGCCGGCGCGCGAAGATCGCCCCGTCGCGCTCCTCCACCTCCCACATCGCGAGCGCGTCCTCGGCGGGCCCGCGGCGCACCGCGCCCGAGCGGCAGTCGAACCGCGCGCCGTGCCAACAGCACTCGATCTCGCCACTCGGCAGCACCGAGCCCTCGGAGAGCGGGAACTCCGCGTGCGTGCAGTAGTCCTTCATCGCGAACAGCACGCCCGCGTGCCGCCCCACACAGAGTCGCGTGCCGTTCGCGAGGGTGGCACCGTGCAGCGACCCCTCGGAGACGTCGGCCGCGGCGAGTCCTTCCACCCGCACGAACGCCTCCATCGCCGCGGTCATGGTGGCGTGACGCGACCAGCGGAGGGGGCCGCACCGCCGCCCGCTGCGCCATCCATCGCCGACTTCATCGCGTGCCAGGCGAGTGAGGCACACTTCACGCGCATCGGGAACCGGGAGACCCCGGCGAGGGCGCGGAGCTGGCCGAGGTCCTTGCGCGCGGGGGTGCCCGCCTCGCCGGTCACGAGGGCGCGCACCTGCTCGAAGAGAGCGACTGCCTCGGCGCGCGTCTTCCCCTTGATCGCCTCGGTCATCAGCGACGCCGATGCCTTGGAGATCGCACACCCCACGCCCTGGAACGTGACGTCGCTCACCCGGTCGCCGTCCAGCTTGAGCCAGACCGTGAGCGCGTCGCCGCAGTTCGGGTTCTTCCCGTCCGCCGTGCAGGTCGCGCCGTCGAGGGGGCGGAAGTTCCGCGGCCGCCGGTAGTGGTCCAGGATGATCTCCTGGTAGAGGGCGTCGAGCGCGGCGTCCGCCATCGCGAGGGACTACTCGAGCCGCGTGTGGGTGAAGCGCTCGAACACGCCGCGCTCGAGTTCGAGCCGGAGCGCGTCGACCTCGATCGTCTCCAGCGCCTCGGCCGCGAACGCGTAGGTGAGGAGCGCCCTCGCGTTCTCGACCGGGATCCCGCGGCTCTGCAGGTAGAAGAGCGCGCTCTCGTCGATCCGGCCGATCGTCGCGCCGTGCGTGCACTTGACGTCGTCGGCGAAGATCTCGAGCTGCGGCTTCGTGTCCACGCGGGCCCGGTCGCTCAGGAGCAGCGCCTTGTTCGTCTGCTTGCCGTCCGTCTTCTGGGCGATCGGGTCGACGTAGACCTTGCCGTTGAAGACTCCGTGCGACGCGCCGTCCAGGATCCCCTTGTAGAGCTCGCGGCTCGCGCACGATGGGGCGAGGTGCTCCACGAAGGTCTGGTGGTCGGCGTGCTGCACGCCGTCGAGCATGTACATTCCGTTGAGGCGGGCCTCGCCTCCCTCACCGGTCATCCGCGTGTAGACGTTCGTGCGCGAGAGTGCCGCGCCCGCCGCGTACGAGAACGAGTGGAATATCGAGTCGCGGCCCTGCGTCACCTGTACCGTGCCCACGTGGAATGCCTCGGTGCTCTCGCGCTGGACCTTGTAGTGGTCCACGCGGGCGCCGTTGCCCACCACCACCTCGGCCACCGCGTTCATCAGGTACGACGCCTTGTCGAGGCCCACGAAGGACTCCACCAGCGTCACCTGCGCCAACGGCTCCGCCACCACGACGAGCCGCGGGTGCAGGGCGGCGCCGTCCGCCTTGCCGTCGACGATGTGCAGGACATGCAGCGGGGTCTCCACCACCTCGCCCTTCGGCACGCGCACCACGATCCCGTCCTGCATGAACGCGGTGTTGAGCGCCGTGAAGGCCGCACGGTCGAACCCGGCGAGCGAGCCGAGGTGCTGCTCCACCCACTCCGGCTCCTCGCGGAGCGCGTCGGAGAGCGTGCTCACGTGCACGGCGGCGGGGAGCCCGGTGAACTGCGAGAGCGCCGGCTCGAGGCGCCCGTTCACGAACACCATGCGGTGCCACTCGGGGTCCACGAGCCAGGGCTGGATGGCCGACGCCGTGAGCGTGGTGGGCTCGGTCCTGAGCGCCTTGAACGTGC